>JAUSEJ010000657.1 GCA_030650265.1 Dehalococcoidia bacterium
GAACCGTTGCCGGCGCCGAACCGGAACTAGAGTTAAGGGACAGCCACGGATAGCTCTCCGCAGCAGTCCAGGTCATCGACCCCCCGCCAGTGTTGGCGATCGACACTTGTTGGGAGGAAGGATTGGTCTGAGCGTCGGCCAGGAAGTTAAGGGTTGTCGTGTTCAGTCCGAGCCGAGCCGGAGGATTGCCAAGATTGAGCTTTCCGGAGCCGTAGATGTTGTCTTTGCCTGCGGCGCCGGCGTCGATCGCCCTTCCCTCGAGATAGGTCTGAATCTGCGAAGGCGTATATGCGGGATAAGCCTGCTTCACCAGAGCGGCTGCCACCTGGCTCCTAACCCCCCGCTGCCGTAGCTGGCAGTCGAGACTCCATCTGGCGCAGAAAGCTCGGGTTTGACACGACCGTCGTTGGTCGGCCCTTGCGAGCTATAAGCTCTGATGGTTCCCGTACTGTAGTTAAAAACACCAACGGCGACTGCGCCCATCGCGTCGGCGGGCGAGCCAAGACTGCTCGACGCCACTGTGTAATCCAAATTGTGATTCAGGCTATATAAGTCAAGAGTGCGCGCCGAACCAGAATATCGCCAAACAGCGAGAGCATACCAGCCTTCCTGACTTACCTCATAACCAATAACCTCGAGAGGGGAAGTGCCGGGACCCTGCGCAACATCAGAACTCGCCGTAGGAGTGCTCCAATCTCCCCATCTATAGAGGTACAAATCATAATCGTTCGTGGACGAACTCCATGGATCGTCCCAGGTCAGCACGGCGCTGATCCGCTCGCCGACGTAGGCATATAAGCCGTTCACCTCGGTTGTACCCGTGAATTGATGCCAACCGTCACCATCGGAATCGGAGAACATTCCATCCCAGTGCCTTTGGCCAAAGTCACCCGTCCCCGCGACAACAAACACGCCAGCCGTCCTTGCATTGTTGACTTTGTTGGCGATGTAGCCAGTACCATCGTAGTTGTTGAACCCCAAAAAGGAGACGCACAGAGAAAGCACGCTGACGCTATTGGCTACTAGCCAGTCTACTGCGCTGCCAAACTCCACGTCGTTGGAAATGCCCGCAAGGTAAAGCGTGGCCCCTGGCGCAACGTCATACACAATTTCCGCACAAGCTGATCCGTAGGCAGTGGCGGAAAAGTTAGCGTCTGACCTAAAGTTTTGAGCAACCATTCGACCCGCGGGCGGTAGCTCTGTGCCGCGTAGACTCTCATAGCCGCTGAACCCCAACCCGATTATCCCTATCTTGACACCGGTTGCATCAAACCCTGCCGCCTGCCAGGTGTTTGCGCCAATCACTCTTACACCTTCACTGGTGAACACGCTGGGAGCAACCAGTAGCTGGGTCGGAGATTGAAATCCGGATCCGCCGGCGAGGTCCCCTGTCGCCATGAGGGGCCTGCGAACTCGGATTACGGAGGACGAGGAAGCGATGCTCCTGATGGCCGTGATGGGCAGGTAGGCAAGGACCAGGTTATCCGACCTGGAGGCAACGGCGCCACCAGATAATTCTACCAAGGCCACGGTATCGTCCACTCCGTCTGCCTCAGTTTCCACGACGACCATTATCCGATCACCACTAATGGTCAAATCCATCTTCTCGGCGGTTGCCAAAGCCGCCCCGAGCCCCGCAGTAGAGAGCTCGTCGATCAAGTTACTGAGAACGATCTCGACCTTGCCGTCTCGTTTTCCAGGGGTACCCTGAGCTGTGGGTCGTTCCGCTCTCCCCAAATGCACGCCAGCGGCCGGCAGACCATGTTCTGCTGCCTGATCCGGGCCTTCAGAGTAGACTCTGTCGTTGCTTGGCAATGAACCAGCGAAGACCAAAGCGGCCAAAACGGTGACACGAGCGAGGAACTGAATTGACGCAGCCGGTTTCATGCTCATTCGCCTCACTTTACAGTTGTCAGCCGGTAAGCTGTCTTGCCGTTCCCCTTTTCGCCACATAGAACAGGACGCAAACAGGCAAGAAAATCGAGGAAGTGACGCCGTGTGAGCCACCCCACTCAACTTTGCTGTCGACTGCAGGGGCATTATATGCAAACGTGCAGACAAAGTCAAGTATCTTCAAACCATACTTCCAACGATCAAATATGGCGCGAATAATCCTGACAATCCGGCGATTGCCGCTGGGAAAACTAATCATGATTGAATAAAGGTTTCCTCGGAGAAACACCCTTCCGTCCGGAATATCGGCGAAACTGGCGGCGATGTGATGTGTGGTATACTCATAGAAACAGCTATTGCAGAAGGTGCCTCCCAAATGAAACTCCTTGGACCGGCTAAGGGCTTCCGGAAACTCATACAGGGCATCAGTGTCGAGGACGTTCAGCGGTCGGCGGCATTGGGCTTCACCATCCTGGTAACTGGTCCTTCCCTGGTCGATTGCCTTGCACTCGTGTCTCATCTGGCCGGCACGACTGGCCAGTTCGCCGGTCCCAATCGCACCTTCAGACCGGTCGCCTGGCCCGTAACGCCAGATCGGCTGGACGCGCTGAAAGGGGTCGATCTGATTGTCTTCGTCGCCGGCTGGCATGACGAGATACCGTTCAGCGATCTCGAAATTCTCAGGAGTTCGACAAGGGGACTTACCCCGCTGGTCACCGTGATTCACGGCCATAGGTTGGACGAGTCGACTGGACAAAAGGGAAACGGACCCTCAG
This sequence comes from Dehalococcoidia bacterium, assembly GCA_030650265.1. The sequence goes on from JAUSEJ010000657.1 coordinate 2,670, forward strand.
GGACGTTCGAGAAGACTGTCGTGCTCGAACGATTGGCACCGACGCCGGTTGTGGACCAGGTTGTGCCCGCCATTGTCGACCTCCTGCCGGAGCACGCCGTAGCACTGGGAAGGGCGTTCCCTCCTTTCAAGCAGGCCGCCTCAGCAAAAGTTATCAATGACGCCAGTTGGACAAACGCTAAGTTTGCGGCTATATCCAATGTGTCCGCCGTTGTCCCCATCGTAGGTAACCTGATGGCGGCCACAGCCGATCTGATTGTCCTCACCCGAAACCAAATTGTCTTGCTGCTGAAGCTTGCCGCTATCCATGGCAGGGACATTCATGACCAAAGAAGCATCTACAAGGAGATCCTGCCCGTAGTAGGCGCCGCATTTATTTGGCGAACGGTGGCTCGAGAGACGGCAGCCCTTATCCCCGGTTTGCTAGGCGCCGTACCTAAGATTGTCATTGCCTATGCTGGCACCTACGCCGTTGGCCAGGCTGCCACATACTACTACGACAAGGGCCGCAAGCCACCCACCCAAATGATTCGATCGTTCTACGCAAGAGCCGCGGAACAGGCTTCCCTACGTCTTACCAGTCTTCTGCCAAAGGGATCTCATCGACCAACCCACCTCGAAAAGGAATAACCAAGACCAGCCGTATCTTCTGCTTTGCCACTTGTCACTATCGTGACGTATAATATCAATGCTGGGACCCAGTTTCGGTCAAGCAGGAACACGATCAGCGAAGAGCAGAAAGGATCTCCTTGAAGCAACTCAAGGAAACAGCCTACGATTCCCTATCCATTGCGGTCATTCTCGTTGTAGACCTGCTCTTCTTCTTCAAAGCGATTCTCTATGGCGAGATCTTCTTCGAGCGGGACACCAGCGTATTCTACTACCCGATCATGTCTACCATCAGCAGCTCTATCCAGAACTGGACGCTGCCCCTCTGGACTCCCAACATCTTTGGCGGCTTCCCCCTCTTTGCCGATGGGGAGGCTGGCTTGTTCTATCCGCCGGTGGCTGCGCTCGTCTACTTCCTCCCGCCTGAACAAGCCTTCATTTGGGTAACTATCTCTCACTTCTTCATGGCCGGACTTTTCACATTCGTTTTTCTGCGAACCCTGGGTCTGGGCAGGTTCGGGTCGTTGGTCGGTGGCATCTCCTTCATGCTTGGCGGCTTCACCATCGCCCAGCTCCACCATGTCAATCTAAGCAATAGCGCCATCTGGCTTCCTCTCATCCTGTGCTTCGTAGAGCGATCCATGCAGTCTCGAGGGGCCAGACGGCACGTGTACCTGTTGCTAGCAGGCGGAGCTTTCGGCCTTCAGTGCCTCGCCGTTCACGTCAACGTGCCGTTGATGAGCCTGCCCGTAATCCTTGGCTACATCGCTCTGCGTGTCATCTTCGGCCCGATCGGTGGGGGACAGGGGTCAGGGGTCAGGAGCCGGGGAACGAACATCCGTCCCCGATCGCATGTCCATCGTCCCCCTGGCCCCTGGACCCCGACCCCTGGCCCCCGTCCATCGTCCCCTGTCCCCTCTCCCCTGACCCCTGTCCCCCATTTAGAGCTGGCGCGCTGGTACGACGATCTCAAACCCTTTGGCTGGCGCCTCCTCGTTGCTGCCAGGGTGGTCCTTGGTCGGATTACTTTGCTTGGCTGGGCTCTCGCTATAGTTCCTCTCACCGGGCTGGCAATTGCCGCCGTACAGATCCTGCCTCTCTATGAACTGGGCGCATTTTCGAGGCGGGCGGGCGGTCTGGATCCCTTAGTTGCCACCTCTGAAGCCCAAACGGTCTACAATATGATTACCCTTATCTTTCCCTACTTCTTCCGCGACGCCTCGAATCTAAACTGGGGTCTTTGGACCCAGTGGGAGACTCGCATCTACCTGGGAATTCTCCCATTGATTCTTGGTATTACAGCGATTGTTCTCGTTCGATCGCGTGTGGTGGTCTTCTTCGCCCTGGCCGGGCTGCTAGCCATCTTCATTGGTCTTGCCGACTCGTCACCAATAAAGCTGTACTCTCTGATCTCAACCCTGCCGGGCTACAATCTTGTGCGCGCCCCCGGCCGTTACGCCTACATCTGGACCTTCTCTAACGCTATTCTGGCAGCTTACGCCGCTAATTGGCTTAGCAATCCTGTTTTCGGACGGTCGCACTTTCGTTTTCTCAGGGCGAGATGGAAGCCCAGGAGCCTGTTGTGGCGTCTTCCCGCACTCGTCTTCTTCGTCATTCTGGCTATAGCAGCTATGGAGCTTCCCATCGCTGTCCAGCAGGCATCCAGCTACGTGGCAAGCCATAAACCGGACATCCTCAATCTGATCCAGCAAAACTACTTATCCCTGCCCCGAATGCTGCGAAGTACCGAGTTTGCCCTGACGTCGAGTCGCGTCTACGATGGTCTTACCTATTCTCTCAGCTTCGACAATCTAGCCACCAGGTACGGCCTTGTTCTCGTCGCCTCATCGGTAGCCATACTATTGGTTGGTTATGCGGTATCGAAGGCAAAGTGGCTATGGCAAAT
>JAUSEJ010000675.1 GCA_030650265.1 Dehalococcoidia bacterium
TGTGCTCTAGCCGACAGGACTAAGTTCCCGTCGGCTAGAATTATTTCGCTCCCGAATCGGGATGTCAACGATTCCCGGAACCACCTTTCTTCTCGGGGCTGCTAGTTGGTAATACTATCCATTAACCTGGCATACCTAGGACTACTCCCCGCTCGCGTAAGAGCTGCCGCAGGCGAGCCAGCAAACTCGAGTGGATGTCCTTCTTCCAAGAGCGCAAGCAGAACATCCGTCACGAGCGGGTCGAATTGACTTCCCTTGCCGGCCCCAAGACGCGACGCTGCCTCCTCGACGGATAAAGCCCGGCGGTAAGGGCGATTGCTAGTCATCGCGGAAAAAGCATCGGCTACGGCCAAAATGCGGGCGCCAAGCGGGATTGCTTCTCCTGCCAAGCCGTCGGGGTATCCCCTGCCATCATATCGTTCGTGATGATGCTTCGCTAATGGCACCAGAGCGCGAAAGTCTTCCATTTCTCGAAGGATGGCTGCGCCTATTTCGGCGTGCGTCATCATCGCTGCCTGCTCAATCGGACTGAGTAGACCCGGTTTGTTTAGCACGGCATCATCTACCCCGATTTTGCCGATATCGTGGACGAGCCCGGCTACCTCGATATTGTCGATATCGTTGCTGCCCAGACCCATTGCTCGCGCGATCTTGCCGGCAATCGAAGATACGTCCGTGGAATGACTGGCAGTGTACGCGTCGCGGGCGTCTATGACCGTCGCCAGCAGCCGGATGCTGGACCTGTAGCCACGCTGGGACGTCTCCAGCAGTTCTGTAATGTTTGCCCGCATGCGCTCCATCGTGGCAGCAAGAGTGCTGACCTCAAGGCCTCCTGTTAAGTTAATGGGCGTGCTGAAATCACCATCACCCAGCCGCCTGGCGGCAACTGTGAGAACCCTGATTGGCTGGGTAATGCGGTTGGTAGTGAACCAACCGAGAACGATGACAAAGAGCAAGGCGCCAATGCCAAAAACAATGAGGGAATTCTGCAAAATGCGGCTCTGGGAAAACGCCTCCTCCTCATCCTGCCCGATGACTAGGTGCCACGGCATCGTCGAGAGCGAGGCCATGGCGACCACAGCTTTGTAATCTGGATTGAACTGATCAGATGATATGTCAATCGTTGCCGGGTTTGGTCCCGAGTCCAACTTACTGGCAATGGCATTGTCGACTTGCCTGCCAACGTGGTTTCCTTTGGTACTGAATAGAACGGTGGCACTATTGTCGATGAGGTCGACGTAACCGGTCTTGCCCGGCGAAAGTGAGTTTAGATCGTTGACTATGTGACTGTTGGAAAGTTTGACATAACCCACCAATAACGAGACGGTCTCACCATTAAACTTTATGGGAGCAATGGCCACGGCAGCAACTTCCTTTCCCGTCGGATCTACTGCAGGAAAGGCTGCTGGTTGGCCCTCCTCAAAGACGCGTTTCACGTAATCTGAAGAAGAGAGGTCGAGACCGACAAACTCAGGATGCTCTTCATCAGCCTGCAAGACCCTCCCGTTTCTCCCGATCAGAAGAGCAATATCGGCGCGGGTGCCTTTCATGACCACAGGCCGGCCTGAAATAGTTGGGATGGTCGCCTGTGCCAATTCTGCACCGTGCGCGTCAGCCAAATCGGCAAAGTGGTCTAGAGCTTGTTCGAAAACCTCATCAAGGTGTTGAGCGAAGCTGGTGGCCACGTGAAGACGGTATTCAAGGGCTTGCTGTACATCCTCGTCTGCTGCGCGTTTGGCCATGAAGAAGTAAGCTACTCCGAGGACGACCACAATGAAGACGACGAGCAAGCCTATGCTTTCGCGCAGGCCCATTCGAACTTTTAGCGGCCACTGATTTACAGACGCTCTCGGTTTTTGCAAATCCTCTCCCCCACGGAGCAGTATCAACAACCCTCAGTCGGCATAATGTTCGATTTGAATGAAGTAGTTATGAGAAGAGCATTAGTGCTTGATGAGGAATTCGTTCAACACCCTTGTCACTCGCCTTGGGAAGACAAGCTAGGCATCTCTTAACTTGTTTTCACCTCGGTCTAATGCCCGTCTAACCTCCAGCGACTAACATATCTCCATGAGACAAAATCGACGCCCCGGCGGCAGCAAGATGACCTCTGGAAACAATGGCAAGGGCTGGAAAATTCCGGTAAAGATGAAAATAAGTTTGATGAGGTAGTGAAAATGACAGGTAAGGACCCGGGAGACAAGAGATCTGCTTCGACGCGAGGAGGATCGATGAGGCAGAAAAATGCGGCTGGCGAAGGACGGCCGACGAGGCGGGTGGAAGCAGCAACAACCATGACTTCAGTCCGCCGAGATGCAAGCATTCGAGAAGACCCGCGTGAATTTAGTTCGCCGAGGCGGGACGCATTGCGGTCCGAGAAACGAGACAGGTTTCGCGCAAACGCGTCGTCCTCAAATAGTAAGAAAGGCTGGCTCTACGTTGGCGTCCCGGTAATAATAATCGTAGTTGTCGGTATCCTCTGGGCCATGACAGATTCGGGCGGGGGCGGTAATGCGGTGGCCAGCACCAAGCCCGGTGATGCCGTGAGGCGTAGCTCCAACATCTTTACCACCGTGACACCGGAAAACGGTCTGGTAAAGTTTTCAGCAGCTGAAATGCAGGATGGGAAGGCTCGCTACTACATATATAAGGCTGCCGGCGGCAAGGAAATAGATTTCTTCGTAATGAAAAGTTCGGATGGCGTGATTAGAGCGGCCATCGATTCTTGTGACGTCTGTTTCAGCTTTAGAAAGGGCTATCATCAGGAAGGCAACGAGATGGTCTGCAACAACTGTGGGCAACGCTTCCCGTCGGTGAAGATCAATGAAGTAAAAGGTGGATGCAATCCAGCTCCACTTACCCGTTCTACAGAAGGGGATACCGTAACAATCAATGAGAAGGATATCCTCGCCGATGGCAGCCAGTACTTCTAGATTGCCTGTCTGGATGCGATCGCTCTAGGAGGGCATTATGAGGCTGGTTGATATTTCACTTAACAATCTGCGGCGACGCAAAGGGAAGATGCTGTTTCTGTCTCTCGGACTGGTCATCGGCGTTGCCACAGTCGTCGCCCTGATATCC
>JAUSEJ010000679.1 GCA_030650265.1 Dehalococcoidia bacterium
CCAGCTCGGAATTTCTAAGCCGATCAGAGCCACAGTTTCATTCACGTTTGGTTGAGGTCATACCATTCGCTAGCGGCTTACTTCCTAGTACCTAGTTGTATAAGTTAGCCATATATGTTATACTGTTGGCATGTCACGCCAAGCTACGATAGTCATACTGACCAAAGATGATCGCCGAACCCTTGAAAGTTGGATTCGGTCGGGGTCGACTGAACAGCGTTTGGTATCCAGAGCCAGGATCGTCCTGGCAGCGGCTGATGGAGAAGCCACGATGAAGATCGCCGAACGCTTCAAGGTATACCCCACTACTGTAAGCAAGTGGCGAATGAGATTCGCCGCGAATGGGATAGCGGGACTCTCCGATGCTCCGAGGTCGGGAAGCCCGGAGCGGTATGGAGAAGAGACTGAGAGGCGCATCCTTTCGATGCTGGATCAACCTCCGCCTTCGGGGTACAGCGCCTGGAGTGGCGAGTTGCTTGCCAAAGCGCTTGGAGACGTAAGCGCCGACTATGTATGGCGGGTGCTGCGCGAGCATGGAATTCAACTCATGCGGAGGCGAAGCTGGTGCATAAGCACCGATCCGGAGTTCGCGGCGAAGGCGGCTGACATCGTAGGGATGTATCTCGCTCCGCCTGAGAATGCAATTGTGCTCTGTGTAGACGAGAAGCCGAGCATTCAGGCGCTCGAGCGCGCTCAGGGTTGGCTGGGGTTGCCGAATGGCAAAGCTATTACAGGGTTCTCGCATGAGTACAAGCGTCACGGTACGACCACTCTCTTTGGCGCGCTGGAGGTTGCCACCGGTCTGGTGAAAGCCGGACACTACAACAAGAAGCGGCGCAGAGAGTTTCTGGACTTCATGAACGAAGTCGTATCCGGGTATCCCGAGGGCATGAAAATCCACGTGATCCTGGACAACCTGAACACGCATAAACCCAAGGATGATCGGTGGCTGGGTCGTCATAAGAATGTCACTTTCCACTACACGCCGACTCACGCATCGTGGCTGAACCAGATCGAGGTCTGGTTTTCTATACTCTGGAGGCAATGCCTCCGCGGAGCCAGCTTCACCTCGCCGCGGCAGGTTCGCCAGGCTATTGACCAGTTCATCGAAGCTTACAGCAAGACGGCTCATCCCTTCGAGTGGAAGAAAGAAGTCGTCCACCAGAGGCGTCTCAGAAAGAATTATACGGACTTATGCAAGTGAGTACTAGCCTACTAGAGTACGTGGACTTGGACATAGCTATCGAGAGTATTGGTGCGCTCTTTCGTGATATACACCTACTACTAACACGCCACTCTAGGAAGGTGGGGCCTTCATTGCCGGAGGACTGGAAGTGGGTTTTCGACAAGCCCTGGCACTTCAAGGAAGGAGAAACCAATGCCTGAATCACCCAATACCCCAACACCCCAATACCCCATCACCCCAGGTTCGGCCATGCCCGAGACCTCCATCGGAGGTGTTGAAGTTTCGAGAGTCATATGCGGCTCGAATACGTTTTTCGGCTTTTCGCATTTCAGCTCGGCGAGGGATGCCTGGCTGAAGC
>JAUSEJ010000683.1 GCA_030650265.1 Dehalococcoidia bacterium
GAAGACTGCCTGAGCCTGATGGCAACCCAACAGCCCATGGCCCGTGACCTCAGGCTCATCATTGCCGTTCTCCTCATCGGCACGGAATTAGAAAGGATGGGCGATCACGCCGAAGGAATCGCCAAGATCACTCTTATGCTCGCCGATGAGCCGCTCTTAAAGCCGCTGGTAGACATCCCCCGCATGGCTGATAAAGCGCGCGAAATGCTCAGAAGATCCCTCGACGCCTTCATCGCCAGGGACGCCGAAGCTGCCAAGAAGATTGCTGCCGAGGACGACGAGGTAGACGCCCTATACGATCGGGTTTACCAGGAACTGCTGACCTTCATGATAAGCGATCCCCGCAACATCACAAGGGCAACCCACCTCCTCTGGGTGGCCCACAACCTCGAACGGATAGCCGACAGGGCAACCAACATCTGTGAAAGGGTCGTCTTCACCGTCACCGGTCGCATGGAGGAGATCAACGTCTCCAAGTATTGATTTGTAAACTGATGTGCTGGCCTGCGAGATGTGTTACAATTAGACCATAAATGGCATAACTGTGTGGGCGCTTGTGGCACCGAAGGACCGGGTGCCGGGCGTACGAAGCGCCGCCGTGTGACCTATTTCAGTGGATCGCGTTCTGGCTTCGTGCTGGCGGGAAGGTCGCTGCGTGAAGTCGAAAAGCGTGAGAGCCAGTTGGAAGCACTAGCTGGCCTGGCTTTGGTCGCTTCGTTGGGCGCCTCTCTGGTCGTGACCGCTATTCTGATTTGGCTAACCTCAAGAGCCCGTAGAGTCTGAGCCGGCAATTCTGGCATTGTCAGCGAGGAGAACATAGCCATGCGGCCCGGCAGGGAAACGAACCGGGACTGCAAGAGAGTCTTGATATCGAAGCCAAGTGCGTCGATTCTTAACAAAGGCTTCCTGCGGGCTCTGAGAACTTAGTATCTGGGGTGAAAAATGAGACGTATCGGAATAATGACTTCTGGAGGCGATTGCCCCGGTTTAAACGCGGTTATCAGATCGGCGGTGAAGACGGCTTACGAAGTCTACGGGGCTGAAGTGGTGGGGATCCACGATGGCTTTCTCGGCCTTCTTCCAACTGGTGTGACGCGCACGCTATCCATCAAGGATGTGCGGGGCGTTCTGTCCCAGGGCGGCACCATCCTTGGAACGACGAACGAAGGCCCTTTCAATCTTGGGCCTGACAGCAAGCCACTGGATGAGGCAAGAGCCACGTTCGAGTCGGCCGCCAAGCAGTACAGGAGGCTGAAACTGGAAGCGCTGATAGTTGTCGGTGGTGACGGATCGATGCGGATCGCCCGAGCCCTATCCGATTTCGGCGTCAACCTGGTGGGCGTGCCAAAGACGATCGACAACGATGTGGAAGCCACCGAGCGCACCTTTGGCTTCGACACGGCCGTGGAGATCGCTTGCCAGGCCCTGGATCGCCTGCGCACCGTGGCCGCAGCCCATCACCGGATTATGGTCTGCGAGGTGATGGGACGGGAGGCGGGCTGGATTGCCCTGCACGCTGGCCTGGCGAGCGGCGCCGATGCCATCCTTATTCCGGAAATTCCCTTTAGTTGGGAACCACTGGTCAAAATGGTCGACGAGCGACGGGCCCGGGAGAGTCAGTACAGCCTGATCGTCGTCGCCGAGGGAGCCACGATAGTAGATAGTGGCCCCGTCTGGCAGGCTGATGGCCAGCTCGGGGGCATAGGTCTGGTGGTCAGCAACGAACTGGCGCAGCGCGCTGGCGTGATGACACGCGTAACTGTCTTGGGACACGTCCAGCGAGGCGGCACGCCGACCGCCAATGATCGGGTGTTAGCATCACGATTTGGCGAGACGGCCACCCACCTGGTGGCTCGTGGAACCTACGGGCAAATGGTTGCCCTGCACGCCGACGATCTGATCGGCTTGCAAGGCAACCATTTGCTTGTAGTCTCCCCGAGCCACAAGGTGGGTGGCGGCCTCGCCAAACCGTGAAGCGAGCACC
>JAUSEJ010000684.1 GCA_030650265.1 Dehalococcoidia bacterium
ACGGACTAGGGGACGGTTGAAACACAAAGCCTTTAAGCACTTGGTGTCTTGGTGCTTAGCCCACACCTGCGAGTTCGGAAAACTGACTACTAGCAACAGGAACTAACGTGACTGGAAATCCACTATTTGCGATCATAGCCACAGTGGCCATCGCCATTTTCGCTTTTGGTGTGGTCGCAAATATCATGTTCTGGCTTAGCGGTAGGAGTCTCCTTCCGGAGGAGAAGCGTCGCCCCAATGTGGACGGGGGAAGCCCGTGGCGGTCGCTGGTCCTGGACGGATTGTTCCAGCGGCGGCTCTGGCGGCTTAGCCGGCTGCGGTGGCTGATGAAGATAGGCTTTATCTGGGGCACCGCCGAGCTATTCTTCGTCGGTAGCCTGGGTGACATGCTGTCTGAGAAGGGTATTCTGCCCATCGGGAAAGACACGCCCCTGTTTGCCGCGTTGAACGAGATTGGAACCGTCCTCGTCTTCCTCGGCGTCGGGGTCGCCCTTTATCGCCGCTTCATCGCCAGGGAGGTTTTGCTACCCACCTCTCCCGGCGACACGTTCACGGTTGTTTTGCTCGCCACGACCGTTCTATCAGGCCTCTTGGTCGAAGCCGCCAGGCTCCTGACCGATAGCGTTCCGGCTAGCATTGGTTGGTATTCCTTCGTCGGCTATTTTGTAGCGCACCTGATCCGGCCGCTGTCGTCGGACTGGTCGGCTGTACTTGCACCGGCCTGGTGGACTCATATGGTGCTAGCCTTCAGTCTCGTGGCCTACCTCCCTTACGGCAAGCTGTTTCACATGCTGGTCAGTCCGCTGGTGCTCGCCGTGGGAGCGAAGGAGAGATAGGGGAGATGGGAACCGGAAAAGCGCCTCTGCCATATACAAAAAAGCAGCTTATGGAACTGGACGGCTGCACCCGCTGCGGCGAATGTCTCGGCTGGTGCCAGGCCTACGGCGAGAACAAAGACCTGTCCATCGCGCCCGCCGAGCGGCTTAGAGCTATGAGGCGCTATTTGAAGGGGGAGAAGCTACCTTCCCTGTTGGCGAGGCTTCTTGGGGGCAGGAAGTTCACCGGAGAGGATCTCAAGGCGCTCTCTAACGAAGCCTACCTCTGCACTCTCTGCGGCCGTTGCGAGGCCGTATGTCCGGTTGGCATCGGCCTGCGAGATCTGTGGATCGCCCTGCGAGAAGACCTGGTTGAGCGCGGGCTCCAGCCCGCGGGACTCAACATGGCCAGGGATGCGGCTATGACCGAGCACAACATACTGTCATACCCCAACGACGAGCGGGCTACCTGGGTCGACTATATGATGGAGGCTCCGGAGGACCTCTACCAGAGGCCGACGGCCGAAGTGGTCTATTTCGTGGGCTGCATTGCCTCCTTTTCCCCGGCAGTGCAATCGATTCCCGAGGCCTTCGTGCAGTTGCTGACGGCGGCGGGTGTGGACTTCACCATCATGGGCGGGGACGAGTGGTGCTGTGGCTTGCCTCTCATCGCCGGTGGCATGCGCAAGGATATCGAGGAGCTCAAAAAGCACAACATCGCCGCCATAATGGAGCGGGGAGCTAAACGCATAGTCTTCACCTGCCCCTCGTGCTATAATACATGGCTGAGGGAGTATGCGCCCGCGCTTGACGGCGTCGAGTTGCTGCACTCTACCCAGTTCATCCGGCAGTTGCTGGCCGGGGGCAAGCTCGAGCTGAAAGAGACCGCCAAGAAGGTTACCTATCACGACCCTTGCGACCTTGGCCGCAACTCTGGCGTGTACGATGAGCCTCGGGAGATCTTGAAACAGATGCCCGGCGTGCAGTTCGTGGAGATGCGCCAAAACCGGGAGCGAGGACTCTGCTGTGGCGGTGGGGGCGATCTGGAAATTTCTAGCCCCGAGCTTGCCGGCGCCGAGGCCAGCAGCTTTCTCAGAGCCATCGAGGCCCTCAACGTCGACGCCGTCGTGACCGCCTGCCAGCAGTGCAAGCGGATGATCAAGGTCGGCATCACCAAAGAAGGGGCCAGGATAGAGGCCATCGACATCGCCGAGTTCGTGTTTGGCGCTTTGCGGGGGAGTTAAACACAAAGGCACGAAGACACAAAGTTATTTTTGGTAGGGGGAAGAGATTCGTAACCATTTTGAATGTAGTGAGAGACCGAGCTTGTTTCCTCGCCGACGTAGGGGCGAACGGTCGTTAGCCACTACGATCGCTAAAAGACATCTTTGTGATTTTATGACTTTGTGTTTCGTCCCCCATGGATATTTGAATGAGGTGCTTCTATGGATAATCCGGAGAAGATCCGTCTCACCAGCATGGTGAGTTGCGCTGGCTGAGCGGCGAAGTTCGGCCCGGCCGAACTGGCGCAAGTTCTGCGTCTCCTGCCACCGATAACCGATCCGAATGTGCTGGTTGGCACCATTACGTCGGATGACGCCGGCGTCTACAAGCTAACCGACGACATCGCTCTCGTCCAAACGGTCGACCTGTTTACGCCTGTGGTCGATGATCCCTACAGCTTTGGGGCCATCGCTGTCGCCAATGCTCTCAGCGACGTTTACGCCATGGGGGGCAAGCCCATCACCGCCTTGAACATCGTCTGCTTTCCGGCGCGCGGCCTTCCTCTTGAGATTCTGGCCGAGATTCTCAAAGGCGGTTCTGACAAGGCGCG
>JAUSEJ010000702.1 GCA_030650265.1 Dehalococcoidia bacterium
GGCATGACGAGATCGTCCCGACCGAAGAGCTTGACCTTGACGATTGCGGTATGGCTCTTGGCGATGGACATCAGGTGGTAGACCATCTCGAAGTACTCGACGTAATCAACCGCGGTGACGGCGACGAGGAAGTCGAACTCGAGGCCGGGCGCATCCTTGAGGAAGGAAGCCACTTCTCGGAAGGAATCGGCCTGCAGATAGACGGCCGTTTCGGTGGTCTCAACTACCGCATCGGGAAAACGCTGGCCTATAGCTTCACCCAGCCTGGTGGTAGCGAAAGCCTCTATCACCTGGCAGGCTTTCTGTCCAGCACGGACATCTTATCGATCTTCTTCTGAAGCATCATGAGTCCGTGCAAGAGTTGCTCAGGACGAGGCGGGCAGCCGGGAATATAGACGTCAACCGGTACCAGGTTGTCGACACCCTGCACCACGCTGTAGGACTGTCCGTAAGGACCGCCCCGGGTGGCGCAGGAGCCCATGGCGACCACCCATTTCGGTTCGCCCATCTGGTCGTAGATTCTTTTCAACGCAGGAGCCATCTTCCAGGTCACGGTCCCCGAGACGATCATGACATCGGCCTGGCGTGGACTGGCCCGGAAGAGCTCCATGCCAAAGCGGGAAATATCGAACCGGGCTGTGCCCGTGGTGGCCATTTCGATGGCGCAGCACGCCAGCCCAAATTGGGCCGGCCAGATCGACGACCGCCGGGCCCAATTGAGCACCACGTCGGCAGGCGCGACAAAGACCTTCTTCCAGACCTGGTCGTCAGACATCGACTATTTCCACTCCATCGCTTTCTTCTTCCAGGCGTAGATGTAAGCGACGAGGAGTATCCCGATGAAGATAGTTATCTCGACCATGGCGTAGACTCCCAGGCGCCTGTAGGCCACCGCCCACGGGTAGAGGAAGATAGCCTCCACATCGAAAACTACGAAGAGAAGAGCGAAAAGGTAATAGCGGGTGTTGAACTGGATCCACGCATCCCCTATCGGGTCCATCCCGCACTCGTAGGTCAAAAGCTTGCGCCGATTGGGCCGGTGGACTCGCACCAAGCGATTAGCGAGAAGCGCGGTGCCAATGGCGCCAAGGGGAAAGAGAAGGGCGACGATCGCCAGGATTCCAACGTAACCGAAGCTGCTAAGCAAGAACCTCTCCAGGTGGTCTAGAAGTCGGTCGAATTCCTGCGGTAGTATAGCACA
>JAUSEJ010000708.1 GCA_030650265.1 Dehalococcoidia bacterium
TTCTTCTTATTGAGGCTGTCAGGAGGTAGACAATGCGCGGGGCTTTCAATTGAAGGATCGGCGAGACAGATCTATTCATCCCGGCTCGGACGATGCAGTGTTGCCAGTATGGTCGAAGGCAACCCCCTGCTGTTGGTCTCGCTTGGCTCAGCAGAGGTGGTGGGCAGAGGCAGATCAGACGTCGACAGGCGCATGAATCACTTTGGACTGGGTTACCGGAGCAAGACGGCCTCGACTGGCGATATGGGCTTCGCCAACGTCCGTTTTCGGGTCAATGAACGCGCGAACACTTCTAGTGTGAAGGCTGAGAAGAAAGCCGGGACCGGACAAGCCGGTGGATTGTTAGAAACAGGAAACTGCCGCCGCTCAGCCAATAGAGCCATTGACCTACTGAACTAGCACTATCGGTGCCACTGACGACGCTATGCAGCAGTGCAGCAAGGAACATGAGAAAGCTGAGATGATGTGTGAGTCGCCACAGCCGGTAACCGATAAACCGGCGGAGATAGTAGCTCAGCCAGATGGCGAACATCAGGTAGAGGCCAATCTGTCCCAACCCCACCCACAGCGGGCGGTACTGGACGCTGGCAAAAGGTACCAGGACCCTTAGAAAACTGTAGCCGCCATCACGATCACCCATGAGGATCAGTCCATGGAATACAGAAAGCAGCAGTCCTAGCAGTCCGGTGTATTGATGAAGATCGAACGACGTAGGCCCGTTAGGCCAAATTGTCGCCAGCTTATTGGTCATCCATAGTCCAATCAACGTGGAGAGCCATAGCAGGACGTAGGCGACGAAGCCGCTAGCTCGCGCCATGTACCAATAGGCTTTGGGGTCTTCTCCCATTAGAGAACCGGTCAGACTCGGTAACCAAATCGGCAGCAGGACTGTTGCTCCGAGTATGCCCGTGGCGACTGCCAGGATCAGGAGCAATAAATCCTTGAATCCTATCACAGTTGATGGATCAGATGGGGCTTCACGGAGAAACTTCGTCGACATTGTCTATCTCCAGAGATAATCATCGAACCGGCGGCTACGTATCAGCCGGCCATCGTCGCAGATGACTAGCGCCGCCAGGTTGTGCTGTTCCAGCCACACCAGGCCCTTCTGGCTGCCGAGGATAAGCGCCGCTTTGGCGATCGTTTCGGCCTTTTCACAGTTGGGGGCGATGGCGGTGGCGCTGAGAACATCGGTCTCAGCCGAAAGTCCGGTGCGTGGGTCGAGCAGGTGGTGAACCCACTTGCCATTCCGCTGCCATCGCCGGTAATCCCGACCCGATGTAGCAACGCCGCCTCTGGGAACGCAGAGCATAGCTACCTGACGATCTGGCGCAGCAGGGTCGGCAATCCCGATGGGCCAGCCTATCTCGCCGCGCGGTGGAGAGCTTATGGCGATATCGCCGCCGGCATCCACTAAGGTTGGGCCGTAACGTCCCAGGCGTTTCGCAGATTGATCGCCAGCCCAGCCCTTGGCGATCCCTCCCAGATCCAGATGCACGCCTGCGGGAAGGCAAACGGTCGATCTACTCTTATTGCAGATAATCGATTGCCAGTTGTTGTCGTCCTTCGGCGCCAGCACTGCCTTCGATGTGCTGATTGGCGCCATGTCCGCGAAGTTACGATCGTAGCCCGCTGCTTCCAAAGCCGGTAGTAGCGTGGGATCGACCAGTCCACCGCTGTCGAGGGCAGAGCGTAAGGCAGCTTGAATCACTTGCCATAGTACGTGGCTCACTCGGGTCGGCCGGCCGGCGCTCCGATTGAGCCGGCTAAGCTCGCTGTCTTGTCGGAACCGGCTTAGCCGTTGCTCCCACAACGAGAACCAACGGGGTACCTGCTGCAACCGGGACACATGCTCGGGAGATAAGGCATCAAGGGTGGCCAGCATTTCGCACCCCATAGCCCTGAAGGAGATTCTCGTTGTCTGGTCTGATTCTGTTTCTCGTCTCCCAGGGGACCTTCTCCAGCAAGGAGAAGGTCCCCGTGAGTATGGCGAGGCAAATGATAAGTCGCTCATCTCAGTGATTTCACCTGGACGACCTGGTTATGGCAGCCGGCCTTCGAGCCTGCGAGATGGCCGGGAGGAGAGATGGCGCCGGACTTAATACCGTCATCTGTGTCGGCGTATTACTGCCGCCGGTCGATTTTCCATCGACCGTTATGGGTACCAGAGTCGGCAGGGGCGGCAAAGATAAAAACGGATCAGAGGCCTGTTGTCCCGATGCGCTGGCGGTGGGCGGAGCCTCCCAAATCCTGCCCTGCTCGTCTTTGGCGATCACTGCCCAGCCGCCGATCGTCGAGGCCAGAGTAGCGGCCGCAATCAGCAGTTTGATTTCTTTCCTGCTATTGTTCATTGCTCGTTTGGACTTCTGGCTTGACTGCGAACGATTCGTCGTCATGGTCTCCTCCGTCACCGCCACCCGTTCCTGTCCCGCAATTGTCTTTTCGGAGACATCACGAGGATTAGTCATCATCCTGTCTGGTCCCACCGCCAATCTTCGCGTAGGCGACTTCGCCGGTGCTGGCGTCTACGTAAACCGTGCTCCCATTGGTGAACTTGACTTCATAGGCGGTCGTTCCGTGCTCACGACTAATTTCAACTTCCTTGACGCTGCCCCCTCCCAGATAGGCCGTTGCAGTGGCAATTGCCTTGTCGCGGCTGATAGTTCCAACCGTGCCTTTGACAGGATTCACGCCAACCGGTTGCTGCGGGACGCTCTGGCTCAGTTTGTCATTGGTTTGCTGCAGATTCGATAGCTGTCGAGCGGCCTCCCGTAATCGTTCGTTAGCTTGTTCGAGAGACAGTCGAGCATCTTCTCGATCTTTCAACAATGCCTGTACGGTCGGGTCAGCCGTAATGTCGGGGACGCTGGTATTTTGAGCGGCTGCGTCTTGCGCTACGGTTGTGGCCTGAGTTAGGCGAGCTACAAGGCTCCCGCCTAGCACCAGAATGAAGGCGGTAATGGTTGCGGCAACTACTAGAGTGGTGCGCTGTCTCATGGGTAATCTCCTTGTTGCTTGATTCTAGATTCAGTTTAGGTCTCAATTGCTGGAAACACATTGGAGCGACTCCCCCTATTCTCCAATCTATTTCCAATCTTCCGATGGTATAATCAACATACGATAAGTAGTGACCAATCGCGAGGTGTGGTTCGATGAGAGTCTTGACCATCGAAGATGACCGGAGGCTGACCAGGCTGATTGCTCAAGTTTTCGAAGAGGAGCAGTTCCTCGTCGACATAGCCCATGACGGCGATACGGGGCTCGAGATGGCCTTGCGTGGCTGTTATGACGTTGCTACTGTGGACTGGATGCTGCCGGGACGGGATGGGCCATCCATTTGTCGGGCAATACGTGCCGCCCGTCTCCCCACGGCCATACTACTGCTTACAGCCCGCGGTCAGGTGGAGGATCGGGTAGCCGGTCTCGACAGCGGCGCCGATGACTACCTTGTCAAGCCTTTTGCCTTTAAGGAGTTGCTCGCACGGGTCCGTGCTCTCGGTAGACGATTCGTCGTATCGAGTGGCGATCCCTCGGAGCTACGCCAGGGTGATTTGGTGCTCGATCTCCGCCTGCACACGGCTCGACGGGGTGACCGCGCGCTCGATCTTACCGCAACAGAGTGGAACCTCCTCGAATGCCTAATGCGACACCGTGGTCAGGCCCTGACCCGCCAGCAGATTCTTGACAATGTCTGGTCCTACGAATCTGATGTTCTTCTGACCATGGTAGACGTCTACATCTCCTATTTGCGTCGCAAGCTGACTTTGCCGGGTCGGACCGATCCGATCGAGACCGTGCGCGGTGTCGGGTATCGCTTGAGGATAGGAGATGTTTAAGCTTCTCCGTTTCCGCCTCGCTTTTCTCTATCTATGCGCGTCTCTGCTCTTGGTCTTGCTGATCGGCGGTGGTTCGTATGGTCTATTGAAGTACTATTTCCAGACCACTACCGACCTCGCTCTTCAACACAAGATGGCTTCGGTGTTCGGTCAACTTGGCGCCTCTCTGCCTCCAGAGCTGGCGGCAGCTAGTAGGGAATGGGATAGTAGGCTAAACCGATCATCGTTCAATGTTCCGGCAACCCGGGTGTCGTCGCCGAACGGATCCGAAAAAGACCAGGATGACAGTCGTCATCTCGAATCCGATGACAGCAGGGAGGAGGATACTTATGACGGCGAGTTGGCAACGGTCTTCGTCCTGTCGCTGAATGAAGAGGGCAAAGTCGTCTTTGACCCCAATTTGTATCCGGCGCCCATTGCTCCTGACAAGCAGGCGATAGAGATGGCGTTGGAAAGGGGAAGCGATTGGCGAACTTTGCAGGTGGATAATATGAGGATACGCCTGCTTACCTATCGCCTTGGTCGATCCGATGGGCCAGCGTTGCTGCAAGTAGGGCGTGTCCTATCTGATCAAGATCGCCTTTTGAACCAACTTCTCATGGGACTGCTCGCCATCGGTGGCGGCAGTAGCTTGCTCTTGGGTGCGGGTAGTTGGTGGCTGGCGGGGCGCTCGCTTCTCCGGGCCCAGAAGGTATGGGAGCGCCAGCAATCCTTTGTCGCCAACGCTAGCCATGAATTGCGGACGCCCTTGACGCTCTTACGGGCCAGCGCGGAGATTGCCCTCCGGCATGTGACGCCTGAAGACACGGCCCAAAGCGCTCTGATGCAAGACGTCCTTGGTGAGTGTGACTACATGGCGCGACTAATTGACGACCTCCTTCTACTTTCACGCCTGGACTCCGGACGCTTACCGCTGGAACGGCAAGCGATTCCATTACCGGGATTACTTGCCGATGTCCAACGACAGGTTGGACGCATCGCCGAGGAGAAGGGAATTCGTCTAACCGCCGAAGGTGATGGTACGGCTGTGGGCGACCCTGGCCGCCTCCGTCAGGTTCTACTCATTCTCCTTGATAATGCGTTGCGCCATACACCTCCGGGGGGAAGCATCACTCTCACAGCTCGTGTGCGGGGCCAACGTGTTCACCTGGTGGTCGCCGATACCGGAACCGGTATCGGCCCTGAGCACCTCCCCAATGTCTTTGATCGCTTTTACCGTGCCAGTAGCTCTCCCCGCGACGATGGTGACAGTAGCGGCCTGGGTCTGGCGATCGCCAAGGCCCTGATCGAGGCTCAGCATGGTGAAATCCGCCTCGAAAGCAAGGT
Organism: Dehalococcoidia bacterium; assembly: GCA_030650265.1. The sequence goes on from JAUSEJ010000708.1 coordinate 5,163, forward strand.
GGGAGAAGGAACACGCGTCAACTTGCTGCTCCCTGCCATGTAGACAGAATTCGTGGCGCAGGTGGGAAGGGCGGCCTCGGCTAATGTACTCGGCCAATGGTGCCAATGGTGCTTGACAAATCCCAAAAAAGATGCTAATAATGGGATCATGATCCCAAGACTAACGGAAGATTTGGTTATCTCCAAGCTGGAAGAATCCGTTGGCCCCCCGCATGACTCGGATGATGAAAATCCAGTGCCCGGTGGTCTGTCCTTCAAAGAAGGATTCGTCGCTCCCCGCCACACAACCATCGCCACCCGCGCTCTTCAGAATGACGGATCTTCAATGCCCGGTTGACTGACTACTAGATCACTACTGAGTTTAAGCCAGGAGGGCGGCATTTGTTGAGTTATATATCCTGACTGAACTCGAGGCCGTGTTCGGGATGTCGTTTGGTTCAGTAATATCAATG
>JAUSEJ010000711.1 GCA_030650265.1 Dehalococcoidia bacterium
CCCTGGCCATCTTTGAACTGCTGGACCACGCTTTGAAAATAATGCGATGACAGCAAATAATATAGGAAATCGCTTCTGAGTGCTTGCTGCGGTCTGATGACTGCAATAGAACTATTGACCGTAGCAGGAGCAGGCAGAGCCCGGACAAAATTGATGATTCCAAGAGTGGAACCATCTTTAACGATTAGGACATCTCCCTCCAGCAGCATGATTTCGGGTGACTCGTAGTACCGTTCGGCGGTTATGTAATTCACATTGGCGAAATCGATAACCCTACCCTTAATGTTAGGTGTCGCTAGGAAGATGAATCCATTGTCGACATACTCATCCGCCTTCAATCCTTTCCACCCAAGTCGCGCCTTGACGCTTGCGCAAAACCCAAGTTTCGCGATCTGCCAATGCGCCGGTATTTCCCCCAGCCACTCGACGCCCGAATCCTTCATCTTAGCGGCGGGGTCCAGACCCTTGGTGACGGCATGGCTGATAAGGGCGGAGCGCTTCTCCTGAAGGAGTTCGATCTGCCGCTGCTTCTTCTTGATCAGAGAGTCGATGCGAGATGTTTCCCGGTCGAGGAAGCCGGCAATGGCGCGCTGTTCGTCTTCGTCCGGAACCACGACAGGTAGATCGCCAATGAACTCCCAGTTTGCTCGAGGCATCTTGGCACCGTAGGTGGACGAATCGACAATTGATATGAAATCCCGCGCAAGTATGTAATAGAACAAGTAGTCCCGAAGCACGATCCTTGGCCGAAGGACCAGCAGTTCCCCCGTGCAGATACCATCGCCGTCCGCACGTAGAACCTTTGCCAGATATGGCCGCAGCTTCCCGAAAAGAACATCACCTCGTTGATATCGACTCGCCTGACCATCGTTGGATGATTCGCCATCTGCCCCAATGCGCTTGCCAGTCCACGACTCGATGTGTTCCAGCCCCGTATACGGCAGTTCCGCCCCGCGTCCTTCCATCTTATCGTTAATGAGAGTGGCACAGTACTTCAGGCGAAGCGTTTCCCAATGACTTGGGATCTCTCTGAGCCACTCGCATCTAGTCGGCTTGTAGTCCGAGTATTCTCGCCTTCTCATTCCGTGACCTCGGTGAGAATACCAGTGATCTCCTGTTCAATTTGCCTGAGATCCGCCTCGATCTCCTGCAACGGACGCGGAGGAGCGTACTTGTAGAAATATCGGTTGAAGTTAATCTCGTAGCCGATCTTGGTTTTGGCATCGTCCACCCAGGCGTCTGGCACATGGGGAAGGACCTCGCGCTTCATGTACTCATGCACGTCGTCCTTGAGCGGCACATTTTCGTAGTCTCGCAGTTCTGGGTCGGGTTCGGGCTGTCCCTTGTCGTCGAGGCAGATTGCCGCGGTTTCGTCGCGCTCGGCGAGGGCCGTCAAAAAGGCCTTGAACAGAGCCGCCGGAATCCCCCCCCGTAGGGGCGAAAGATTTTTCGCCCCTACCTGCCCCCGACCTGCCGTCTTGAAGGCGTCACGCATCACCGCCGCGAACTCCTCGCGGTTCTTGATCACGCCCTGAGAAGCAAGACACCACAGAGCAGCCAAGATAGCTTGTTGAAGTTCATGCCCTTCGGCGATCTCGGTCTCGGCAGCCTTGTTGTCCTTTCGCTTTTTGCTGGTGGCGAGGTTGGCGAAGGCTGGCGTCTCCTTCAGGCGGGCAATACGCTCCGTGTCCACGGTGAAATTGAGACGCAGCGGCCGTTCCACCGTGATTCGCCGGTAGCCGAAGTCCTCGTTATCGAAGATACGGACGTGGTCGCCGTCGCTGAAACCACCATAAAGACGGGTGATTTCATCGCGCTGGTCTTCGCAGATCTCGTTGCGCTTGTTGCCGAGGGATTTGCGCATTTTCTTGAAGAAGCTCGTCCCGTCCACGAGCTGAATCTTGCCCCTGCGGCCAGGCTCTTTCCGGTTGGTGACGATCCAGAGGTAGGTAGAAATCCCGGTGTTATAGAAGAGCTGGTCCGGCAGGGCGACGATGGCCTCCAGCCAGTCGTGTTCGATGATCCAGCGGCGGATCTCGCTCTCGCCTGAGCCTGCCCCGCCGGTGAACAGGGGCGAGCCGTTGAAGACGATCCCGAGCCGGGTGCCACCGTCCGCGAGGTCCTTCATCTTGCTGATCATGTGCAGGAGAAAGAGCAGGGAGCCGTCGTTGATGCGCGGCAGGCCGGCGCCGAAACGACCGCCGAAGCCCTGATCCTCGTGCTCGCGCTGGATGTAGTCGGCCTCCGGCTTCCATTCCACGCCGAAAGGCGGGTTGGCCAGCATATAATCGAACTTGAGGCGCGGGAAACGGTCGTCAGTGAAGCTGTTCCCATAAGCGATGTGCTCGATGTCCTGGCCCTTGATCATCATGTCGGAGCCAAGGATTGCATAGGCCTGCGCATTATAGTCCTGGGCGAAGACCTCCAGGCGAGCGTCAGGATTAAGCTCACGCACGTACTCCTGGGCGACAGACAGCATTCCCCCCGTCCCTGCTGCCAGATCGTACAGGGTCTTCAAGATGCCCTTGGTGGTCAGTACGTCGTTGTCGGGCATGAACAGCAAGTTGACCATCAGACGGATGACTTCGCGCGGGGTGAAGTGATCGCCGGCCTCCTCGTTGGATGCCTCGTTGAACCGCCGGATCAGTTCTTCGAAGATGTATCCCATCTCGATGTTCGAGACAACATCCGGGTGGAGGTCGATGTTGCAGAACTTGGCTACGACTAGATACAGGCGGTCCGCCTTGTCAAGCTTGGCAATGTGCTCCTCGAAACCGAAGTGATCGATGATCTCGCGAGCGCGGGTAGAGAAGCCCTTAATGTAGTTGGTCAAATTTGCGGCGATGTTGCTCGGGTCGCCCTTGAGCTTCTCGAAGGTGAAGCGGCTGGTGTTGTAGAAAGGGACGCCCGTGACCCGGCATAGAAACGGCTCGATGTCTTTGACTTTGCCACCAGAACGCCTATCGTGCTCGTCAAGGACCTTGTCCTTGGTAGACTCAAGAACACAGTCGAGCCGGCGTAGGACGGTTAGGGGAAGCATGATATCCTTGTATTGGTTTGGCCGATATGGCCCTCTGAGCAGGTCGGCCACCGACCAAATAAAACTAACTTTCTCGCCGAAGTTGTTCATGTCTCTCCTAGATTCTGACGCAGCCACAGGTAATCGATCACGTAGTCATATTCTCGGCTACCAAAGTGAATCTTATATCATTCGGGTGGCAGAACGCAAGAGAATGAAATCCAGTCCATTGACAGAACATAGCGTAAATGCTATGTTACGGTCCCAGAAGACACCAAGAGCAGAGATCGAAACTGCCGAAGAGCGCATGGATGATTACCTCCGAAGGATGAACAAGAGATGAGACATGAGGACTATGTAGCTGAAAGGGGGGCTCGAGACCCGGATTTTCGGGCGGCTCGTGAGGAATTGCGCCCGCGGTACGAGTTTCGGCGCGCTCTGATCGGCGCTCGCATCGCCCTCGGCCTAACCCAGAAGCAATTAGCAGTTATGATGGGCACTACTCAATCTGCGATAGCGCGCTTGGAGAGCGGAACGCAAATGCCCACGCTCGATACCTTGTATCGTCTGGCGGTGGTTCTCGGTGTCGACTTCACCATCACGCCGCAGGAACCCTTGACCGCGCGTCCTCATGAGGCGGCGTAGGCGCCGGACCCAATCGTTCTTCCTGATGACCGGAGAAGAATGTCATTGAAGGCTGATCGCCATCACACCGGATACTGACAAAACTCCCTCTCGTACGTACAATAATAATTGGTACAGACATACATGGAGGGTATCGTGAACGGTTATGTAGCTGCCGCTCAATCTGGCCCCGTGCGCGTTAGCCGAAACGGCAATGCGCGTACTCTGGCTGTTCCTGCTGAGATAGCCAAAAGGGCTCACATAGAAGTTGGCGACCAATACATGGTGGAGGCGTTTGGCAACGACCTGGTTTTCAGGCGGGTGAATAGCGACAGGTTGTCCGGTCACTTTGTCGGAGAAGGCGCTAGTCGCGTACTTGAGCTTCCAAGGGGATCTGGCATGACTATCGGCCCTGATCCTGAGGTCCCAGAGCTGATAGACTGGGACTTTTAGCTGTGCCCTGGCCGATCGATGACTGGCCACCGGGGCGTGGGGATTTCTTCCGGGGCGGCATCACCCACCGTCCCATCTACCAAGGTGACGTTTTCAAGGACGTCCCTTATGTCAAGGGCCAAGCTGGAGATCGGCCCGGATCTGAACCGATGGTGGGTATGGAACGACGGCTGGTGGTCGCTCTGTCTTATCCTTGCGAAATGTACTCAGACGGGATTTTGACGAGGGTCCAGACCATTGCGGTGGTGCGTGAGGGTTACAAGCTTCGGATTCCCCCCGACTGGTATGGTGCTTTCTACACCTGTCCGCTTCCCGACCTCTTTCGCGATGGGAAGACCTGGGGCGTCGACTTTCGCACCATAAGCAATGTAGATCGTTCGTTTCTCACACCCGCAAATCGCGTCGAATGCTTGACCGAATACGCCTGGGCTTTCTTGCGACAGCGCCTGGCGACCTACTTCACGAGAGTCTCTTGCCACCTCGACGATCTTAGAGATGCCGGCAACGCGGCGTGGGATGAGGTCGAATTGTGGGAGCGATGGTGCGCCTTGGGGCGTCGAGCGGAAGATTTTCAGGCGTGGTTAGATGAAATGGACGTGAACATCGGCTCCTCTCGCCGTCAGGCGCTGCAAAGGGGCATGACGCGTCTGGTGATTTCCGCCATGTGAAGATCATATCCGTTGCGTTGTCCCCGATGTAGTGTGTGGTATCTGCATCCGTAATCGGAGGTTTCAGATGAACGAGCAATGGCGAGCGCTGATAACCATTGAGCATGGCAAGCGTAGCGGCCGGCCATGCATCCGGGGAATGCGCATTACAGTTTACGACGTACTCTCTTATCTCGCGGCTGGAATGACTATCGCCCAGATCCTCGAGGACTTCCCGTACCTGACGCCGGAGGACATCCAGGCCTGCTTAGTACACCATTTCATAAATACGGTCACGTATTATTTCTGCTAGGCAGCCTTGGTGGGCATCGCCCACTGATGCTGGATCTTGTTCAGCAACTCGTGCAGATCACGGCGGGTGAATCTCCACTCGAAGGGCTTGGCAATCTGCTCGTAGTGACACTGAAAGTTTAGAAGGCGCTCTTCCAGTGCTTGGAGCGAACGGAAGTCGTTGGGTGTGAGGGCCTTGCGTTGAACGATGGAGAAGTAGATCTCGATTTGGTTCAACCAGCTAGCGTGCACCGGCCCATGGACAAGAACCAGGTTGGGATAGCGCTCTTGCAGGCGTGCAATGGAGCGTGGGCCGCGATGAGCGGATCCGTTATCGACGATCCAAAAGACTCGCCTCGCCTTGCTGTAAGGAGGCTGGTTCATCACCTGGGCTACAAGACGATCGAAGGGCGCTATGCCGCTTTTCTTCTCACAACGGCCAAAGATCTTGGCCCGATGGACATCCAAGGCCGCAAGATAAGCCCAGGCCCCGCAGCGAGTGTATTCATGTTCCACCTTCATTGCCGCGCCAGGCTGGGCAGGATAGGTAGCATGGCGTCGACGTCGGGCCTGGAGGCTGGTTTTCTCGTCGGCAGATACCACCAACTCGTCGTCTTTGAGAGGCTGGCCGTCCCACACTCTTTCATAGAGATCCAGGATGCGTCCCGCTTTTTGAGCAAAGTCAGGGTCACGAGGGAAGATCCACGAACGGTATCGCCACGGGCGGATGGCATCCTCGTGAAGCCATCGCCACACGGTGCTGTCGCCGATCTTGGCCACAAGGCCGCACTCACGAGCGCTTCGAGTCAGATCGGCAACGCTCCAGCGCGACAGGGGCACCTCACGGGTGGAGGGCAGTTCACATGCCAGTGCCTTGATCTGTACGACGAGTTCTGGGGGGGAAAACCCGGGGGCGGCCCGGCCTTGGACGCTCTTCGAGGCCCGCGACTCTTTTTTCAAAGAACCGCTTTCGCCACATGCTGACGACTTCACGGCTGGTATTTAGTCGGGCTGCAATCTCATCGTTTCGCAGTCCTTGGGCAGCCAGAAGAATGATCTTGGCACGGATGACCTCAAAATACGGCAACGTATACTTTGCTGCACGCCGAGACAACTCCTTGGCCTCTTCCGGCGAAAGCAGAATCTGGTACGGGCTTTTTCTTGGCATAATGGCAACCTCCTTGGTCGCCATTATGCCACAAAATCTCAGGGTGATCAACCTCATGATACGTTATGGTATTTATGAAATGGTGTACTTAGAGTCATATTGACCGGGTAGGAAGCGGCACCGGCGATTCGCTCCACAAACTTGAGGTACATCGCCTCCTCTTGCTCGCTACCCCTGAGCGCACCGCTTTGCCAGCGGGACTCGATAAGCTTGACCTCTGAGGCAAGCATCGTATAGGCCTCGACTGTATCCTCCAAACTGAGGGTAATGGGAGAAGTGCCACCGACCGCATGAGCGTCTTCATATGTGGAATTGTAGTTGCAAAACTTGCACTGTTCTCCACGAGTGAAGTATTCACAGAAGCGAACAGGCTGCATCTTCACGCAGGACCCCAAGACGGAGACCAGTGTTGAGGCGCGTGTCCCTTTGCTGGTAACCCTGTCATCCCCCCACCACTCAGGAGATACGAAGTAGATGTCCTCGATCTTCTCTTCCCCCTCAAAGAGGGAAAACTGGCTATCACCTATCTCTCGAATTTGGTAAGGGGAAGTCCGGCTTCTTGCGAATCTCGCTCCCAAGCCACTCTTCATGTAGAACGACTTTGGGCGCAACACATAACCGGGCCTCACCGTCCCTGGCCTCTTGTCTGCGATTTCCTTCAGGGTAATTCCATGATCGCGGCTCTGGTAGGACCCTCCGCCATACCAGCTGCTGACTTTGTCAATTTCCTCGGTGTCTTTTATGCCTTGGCTCATAACATCCCACTTGACTATGAACTCTCTTGGAAGAGTCGGGTAACTCTTCTGCAGTTCCTCGACTCGCGTCATCATCAGCCCTCCTTGTGCCAGTAAAAGTGAGCCTATCGTACTCGAGTATATACTCCCTGTCAATGACACGGCGGGCGTTTCTCGGCGATGGTACCTTAGCGATGCAAGGCGCTCACGAGCTTGCGCACATCGGGTGCGGCCTCAAGATTGAACCCCTCCGTTATTGCCCGATCGGCGTTAGCCCGTCCGATCAGATCGCTGGTATAATTCCCGAACTTGTAAGCCAAATCCTCGTCGGTCATGGGCTCTGGCCCCCAGGGGTCGCCCCTTGCATACTCGGCAAAGGCCTTGAAGCTTGTTCCCCTCGCCTTGATCTCCACCTCGGTTGGAATGCGCCGGTAGGTGCCTTCAGCCTTGACCTGGTCCACTATGATGGAATACCAATCCTGATTGACGGCGGATTTGACTTTCAGGGCGAATGCCCTAATTTCGGGCCTCCTCAGAGTCTCGTGACTCACCCATTGTAAACCCGATTCGATCCCTAGAGCAGCTATGGCAAAGGCGATGGGAATGGGCATGGGACCTAACTGCGATGGAAGACTCGTGTTATCGTATAGGCCCATGGCTACGTGAGCGGGAGGCACAGTGACCGTCACCTCCTCGATTTCGTCCGCCGAGAGGCCTTCCTTTTGAATCATCTTCAGAAATAGGTCGACAGGTATCGACGCCTGGCGGCCTGCCGGATAGAATTTTAAGGAGGTCTCGCTGATGAACCAGTGTTGACCCAGATCGCGGACCATGTAGTCCCAGTCGGCGGGAAACGAGCTAAAAGCAGTCCAGAAGGCCCGGTTGGAATCCAGAATCAGCGGATCGCCGGTGAAGCCCTCGGCGGCCAAAAGCACGGCATTGATCCCGGCCTCGGCGATAGCACCGTACATCGCGTACTTGTGCATTGGCCTGCCTCCACCTGTAGCGCCTGGCAACTTTCGCCACCGACCCTGGTGGTGGACGGGCGTGCTCACATAGGCGATGCTCAGAGCGTTGGCCATCTGCTGGTGGCTCAGTCCCAGAAGTCGACCGGCGGTTGCCACCGTGCCAAAGACCGCCCAACTGAATCCCATTACCGGCACGAAGTGGACAATGCCCTCCGGAGTCGTCTCATATTGCGGCATGGAGAACCCGACCCGGGCGCCAATGTCGAAGCCAAGAGCCACGGCGGCAATCATTTCCTGGCCAGACGCACCGGTCATCTCAGCCATCGCTAGCGCCGGCATAACGATACTGTTCGCATAGTGTGTCCTGTGAATCAGGGTCTCATCGAGGTCCAGAGCGTTGCCCAACTGGGCGTGTATATACGATATGGTCGTAACGGGTAGCTTGCCGCCATGTACCATCAAGGTGGCGTCTTCCCGTCCGCCCAGCCCTCGCTTAACTTCCACCAGGATGCGGCCTGCATCGGTAGCGAACCCCGCCACAGAGCAGCCGATGGTGTCGAGGATGACCCTCTTGGTGTCGTGCGCTACGTCGCGTGGGATATCAGAATACCTGGTGCCAAGGGCCAGATCGACCAGCCGATCAGTGTGGCCAGTCCCCTTTTGCTCATTGCCAATCGTCATGCAACTCCTCCTTCGCTCTAAGTATGCAGTGCGCTAATAAGCCCTTGGACATCGGAAGCGGCATCGAGATTGTACGCCTCTATTACTGCCCGGTCCGCGTTGTCACTGCCGATAAGGTCGCTGGTATAGTTCCTAAACTTATGCGCCAGTTCCTCGTCGGTCATCGGCTCGGGTCCCCAGGGGTCACCCCTGGCATATTCGGCAAAGGCGTTAAAGCTCGTGCCTCTCGCCTTTATCTCTATCGAAGTCGGGATGCGCCGGTATACACCCTCAGCTCTAACCTGATCTACGATGATGGAATACCAGTCTTGATTGACCTCAGACCTGACTTTTCGGGCGAAACCTCTAATCCAGGGGTTCTCCAGCGTTTCATGGCTTATCCACTTCAGCCCGGATTCAAGTCCCGAGGCAGCTATGGCGAGCACAAACGGGATCGCCATAGGACCCACCTGCGAAGGAGGCGTTACGTTATCATAAAGTCCCATGGCAATATGCGCAGGCGGGACTGTCACTATCACCTCGTCGATCTCGTCCCCGGAGAGTCCTTCTTCGCGAATAATCTTCAAGAAGAGGTCGACCGGTATCGACGCCTGTCGTCCAGCCGGATAGAACTTGATGGAGGTTTCTTCTATGAACCAGCGGCGACCTAAGTCGCGGACCATGAAGTCCCAGTTCGCCGGCGAAACACCAAAGGCCGTCCAGAAGGCCCGATCGGAGTCGAGAACCGCAGGGTCGCCTGTGAATCCTCGGGCAGCCAAGAGCGCTGCATTGATACCAGCCGCGGCGATGGCTCCATACATAGCCCGCTTATGCATTAGCCTGCCCCGACCGGCGGACTGTTGCCGTGGTCCCGATGTCTTGCCACTGAAGTGCACCGGTGTACTGACGTAGGCGATGCCCAAGGCGTTGGCCATTTGCTGGTGATTCAAGCCTAGCAGCCACCCAGCCGCTACGGCAGTGCCAAAGACCGCCCAACTGAACCCCCAAACCGGGACGAAGTACACCACGCCTTCAGAGGTCGACTCGTATTGGGGCATGGAGAGCCCGACTCGGGCGGCAACGTCGAAGCCTAGGGCCACGGCGGCGATGAGGTCCTGACCGGATGCTCCCGTCATCTCTGCCATAGCCAGGGCCGGCATGACGATACAGTTGGCGTAGTGGGTACGATGAAGCAGCGTCTCATCGAGGTCGAGGAGGTTGG
>JAUSEJ010000712.1 GCA_030650265.1 Dehalococcoidia bacterium
ATCTCTGGCCAGTTATCCCGGACGGACTCTATCGATAGATCGGGGTTGAAGTAGCCGGGGGTAATCCCGACGAATACCCGCCCGACGAATCCAGCAGCCGCATACAGGGTTTCTCCGGTAAGGCTGCAGGTTTCGTGAACGAGCCAGCCAACAGCGGGAGCCACGAGATCGGGCGCCCGTGAAAGGGCGACGCCGGCGCCGCCGATCGGTGGAATTGCCAATCCAGTGACCGGCAATTGGGCCGCTGGATGATGGGCAGGCACGGTGGATACCAGACGTGTACTGGCGCTGGGTATGATCGCGTTCACATTGATCCCGTGCGGTTGTCCCTCCAAGCTCAGCACCCGCACGAGGCTAAATATGCCGCCCTTCGCGGTACTGTAGTGCGCTTGCTCGGCCATACCAAAGGCCACCGCAGAGCAGGTCATCACAACCCGCCCGTAACCATGCTTAACCATATGCGGCCATGCAGCCCGGGTAACTTGAAAAGTGCCAACAGTATGCACTCGTAGCATGAGATCGAATTGGTCAAGCGTCATTTCGGCAAACGGTACGAATCCCTGGATGCCAGCGTTGTTAATGACGATGTCGATACGGCCAAAACTCTCCATGGCCTGGCTAATGAGGGCGCTGGCGTGGTTTGCCAAGGATACATCGCCGAAGTTCGCCACCGCCTCGCCGCCCTTGGCCAGGATCTCCGCCACCGTGTCATCGGCAGCTTGTCTGGAGCTGCCGCCACCGCTGGGGCCGCCGCCGAGATCGTTGACCACGACTCTGGCGCCCCGACTGGCAAGCAGCATGGCGTAGGAACGACCGATACCCCGGCCTGCACCTGTAACGATGGCCACGCGACCATCGAAGCTCAGATCGTTCACCGCAGATTCCTTCTGGCAACCGAGAACGGCGCCGCCATCATGGCGGCGCCGCTCTCGGTTACATTTTTTTACTTGGGGTGAGAAATCAACTCGAGGGTAGTCGCCAGGGAAGTCGAGCCCTGGACAGGCTTCAACTCGCCGACTTTTGAGCCAATTGCGTAGATTGTGTCCACATCAACGACTGGCAGAATAGAGTACTCGTTCTTGGCCAATACTGCCGCCTCTACCGCCAGTTTCTTCTTCTCGACGGGGTCCGCCGTCTGAGGTACCTTATCGATCAGGTCGTTTAGCTTGGGGTTGTTGGCATTCTTAAAGGCGCCTTTAGTTGTATGGTAACCTGTCGACGTTGATTCGAACTGATAAACACTCCCAGCCGTGGTATAACCCATGATGGTGCCCCAGATTTCGGGGGTATGCTTGGGATTAAACATCTTGAGAACACTCGTATAGTCTCTGGGTGTCGCCTCGGCGGTTATGCCTATCTTGCTCCAGTAACCCGACAGGGCCTGGTTCACGAGAGTCATAATGCCCCCTCCTCCCGAGTCCCAGATCGTCGTTTTGAAACCGTTGGCGTATCCTGCTTCGGCAAGCAGCTTCTTCGCCTGGTCTGCGTCCAAAGGATCAGGCTTGATGAGAGCAGGATCGAAATGATAGGCTGTCTTGGGTATGTAGAACAGGGCAGAGGGCTGAGCATACCCCCTATACAGCTTATCGGCCACCTCTTTCCGATCGATCGCCAGGCTCATCGCCTTGCGAACCCTGACATCGCCAAAGGGGAGCTTCTGCGGGTTGTCCAGGTCGTAGAATAGCGCGGCATAATTCTGAGATGCGCCGTAGTGGCCCACTATGCGCAGGCCGGCTGTTTTGAGGCCGGGCACCGAGTCGGGAGATACCTCAGCGACATCCAACTCCCCCGTCTTCAGCATCGCCACCTTGGTCGCCTCTTCACGGATACTCACGAAGGAAACACTCTTGAACTTTGCTACCTCTCCCCAATAGTTCTCATTGGCTTCGAGATCGAGTCGCGTTCCAATTTGGAAGTTCAAGACCTTCCAGGGACCGCTGCCGACGATATTCTTGGCGAAGTAATCCCATCCTTTTTCCTCGATGTATTTCTTTGGCAGCACCGCTCCTTCGCCACGCTCTGTTGCGAGTCCAGGCAACAGTTCAAATGCCGGCAGCTTTGTGTAGATCACCACCGTGTAATCGTCCTTGATCTCTACCTTCGAGATGAGGCTTTTCCAGGCGGCCGCATAGGTATGAGCAGCCTCCGCCATCATGGTATCGATAGTGAACTTAACGTCGGCTGCCGTGAGGTCGTCACCGTTGTGGAATTTGATCCCCTTCCGGAGGTAGAAGGTTTGGCTCAGGCCATCCTTGGCTATCTCCCAACGCTCTGCCACCATAGGACTTGGCTGACCAGCAAGGTCCAACTGCAAGAGGGAGTCGACGACCGAGGCCACCATGACATTAAAGCCAATGCCCACCGTCACCCCTTTCCCCGTGGTGTCCATCATGACAGCCGATAGGACGTTCGGTGCAACCACCAAACTACCGAAGGGCTTGGTAATGACGCTCGACGTGCTAGATGTGCCCGGGGACGATGGCGTCGAGCAGGAAGCTAGAAGCAGGACGCCGGCAAGTGCCATCAACAGAATCATTCCACCAAACTTGGAACGCACT
>JAUSEJ010000719.1 GCA_030650265.1 Dehalococcoidia bacterium
TACGGTAAAGCCATGCCCCCTGACCCGGGCGAGGGCTTCGCGCGCCAGCCTGGTCTTGCCGACTCCGGGCTCGCCGGTCAGGAAGACTATTCCCCCATGTCCTTCGGCTGCCAGGCTCAACGCGGCAATCAATCGTTGCAACTCGTCGGCGCGCCCTACGAACGGCGACGTCGCCCTGGAGTGCAGGGACCTTCGAGACCCGGGACCGGTCTTTCCCGCGGAAGGACGATCTGTAACAGGCTTGATCATCTCCACATACCTTTTTGGCGGCGCGAAAACCAGGTGGCACCCGTCTAAGCAGGCTTTCACCAACATTGCCAATTATACTATATCATGCCTTTGATGGGCGGCAAACCATCTACCGCGGCTTCAGAGTGTCAATGGCAATGGTCATAAAGAGCAGTGAAGTGTATTCGTCGGTGATTTGGCGAATGGACAATTGGCTACCCATCCTCGGGGGAACCTACCGATCGGGGATCATTGTTGGTCACGCCTTTGTCGTGCAGGTCCCGGGTCTCACGAGCTGAGAGGCCAAGCAAATCGCGAAGAACATAGTCATTGTGCTGGCCAAGACAGGGGGAGGGCCTCTGAATACCGCCGGGCGTTCGCGACAGCTTGACCGGGACGCCCTGGTAGCGATGCGTTCCAGCCTCCGGATGGGTAACCCACTCATAGAAACCACGACCGGTCAGATGGGGATCGTCAATTTGCTCGACGTTGTTGTAGACTGCCGCTGCCGGGACGCCGGCGCTCTGGAGCAGATGCATGACGTCAATGTGGTCGCGCTCCAAGGTCCATTGCTCAACCAGCCGATCTAGATTGATGTAGTTCTCAAGTCGACCGAGGCCGTTGCGAAAGCGTTCGTCCTTGGTCCAGGCTGGGCTGCCGATCGCCGTGGCGAACCTCTGCCACTGATCGTCGCTGGCGACGGCAATAGTTACCCATGAATCGACTCCTCTACAACGATAACAACCGTGGGGAGCCATAGATCGGTGCCGGTTTCCCATGCGCTCACCAACCCTGCCATTCATGGAGAAATCGAGGACGCTCTCGCCAACTATGCAAATTGCGGATTCTCGTTGGGAGAGGTCGATGAACTGTCCCTTGCCGGTTCTACGGCGAGAACGGAGAGCGGCGAGGATAGCGCCCACGCCGTGAAGGCTTGCTACGGGGTCAGGATAGTTTACGCCGCCCCGATAGGGAGCACCCTCCTGGTTGTAGCCGTTAAGCCATGATATCCCCGTCAATTGCTCCAGGGAAGCGCCGTAGCCACCGTAGTTTCTTTCCGGCCCGCTCATGCCGTGGGCGGACATAGCAACGACAATGATGGAGGGATCTACGTCCCTCAGATCCGCGTAGCCAAGGCCAAAACGCTCCATCACGGTCGCCCGGAAATTGTCGATGACGACATCGCTTACCTTCGCCAAACGTTTGAAGATGGCAACCCCTTCCGGCCTGGTGAGATCCAAGGTCAGTCCTAACTTACCGGTATTCATATTGTTGAAGTAGCCGGCGCGATTCCAGGGCTTCGGGCCTGAATCTCTGCCGGGATAGACACCGGACCCGGGCGGCGGATCAGGTACCCCTCGCTGAGAATCAGGGCGCTTAGCCGACTCGACCTTGATTACCTCAGCACCGAAGTCGGCAAGTATTTTCGTGCAGTATGGGCCGCTCCAGACGGCAGTGC
>JAUSEJ010000721.1 GCA_030650265.1 Dehalococcoidia bacterium
GGTGCGTCTACAGCGGCGCTCCCAGGGGACATCATCCTCTCGGCGCTGAACTTGACATCCTCACCAGTCAGGTCGCTGCCGTCGTGGAATTTGACCCCTTTCCTGATGTAGAAGGTGTGGCTCATGCCATCGGGAGCGATCTCCCAACGCTCCGCTATTCCCGGTACCAACTTATCGTCATCATTGTATTCCAGCAATACGTCGAAGATGGCCCGACCAAGACCGGTGAAGGTCGCGCCGCTGGCAGTCAGCGGATCGAAGGAGCCAGTACCGAAGTTAATGGCAATTGTCACACTGCCATAGGGACCTTTGGGAGCGGCGGTCGCCGATGTACCCGGGGTTACCGGCGAAGTCGAACATCCTTCCACTAGAAGGACCAACAGCAAGGAGATAACTACCGTTGCGGCCATAGCTAGACCGCTCAATCGGAAACGCAACATTGCGAACCCTCCAACCTCTTTTATTCTTGTGCTCGCGCTTTCATTAACCCGGTTCACTATGCAAATCAACGCAGGGCCATCAATGGCCGGAAGTGCATCCCCCCTTTCTTGAAGGCTCTAATGGCGATCGGCAGTTGACCGGCGAACCGCATTCTCAAGCAGCAACCGAGCATGAATTGCCTGTCTCAAGGCCGTTGCGACATCAACCGCTCACACTGAGTCACGTTCCCAACGAGGCTCCAAGTAGAGCTCAATCTGCACTGGTGGATATTCTATTGGGTCGGGCCACCGGCGATTATCTTCTTTATCGCACAGTTTCGACGGGGTCATCTTTGACCATGGTCGGCATCATTGCCGGGGTATCGTACCGATAGCCTGCCAACATGATAATAGCACGGAGGGTTTCTGGCGTCAATTCCCATGGGAAGCCACATTCGCTAGTCTGTTATTGTCAAACTGGTGGGTCCGTCGAGAAAATCATCGGGACAAAGCCCGGTTGGGGGCGTACTTGTTATGGAATTCGATCAGGTCGTCCTTAATCCTCGGCGTGCATAGCGGGTGAGGAGGGTCTCAGCGGACCGGTTCCGCTTTGATCACATGGACGACGAGTTTGGCCAGGATATTCTCACACTTTATCGTTCTCGTCGGAAAGGTCGACGATGCGACATGGTGCGAACGCCCTTTCTCCACCAGCCACGGCAGTTCCAAAGCCAGCAGGATTCGCGCTAAAGCCCGAAGACCTTTCGAGCATTGTCGCCAAGTATCGCTCCCACTTCCTCTTCCGTAAAACTGATGCCAGACGGTGCATTTCGAGGTAGGTCTCGCAGAATCTTAATGAACTCCTCATTGGTTACGATTGCGGTGAAACCTGAGCCATCGCTGCCGAACATGACGCTGTCGGCGCCGCCGATATCTAGAATGTCGCGGAGGCTGCGGCAGAATCGCTCGTAACTGGCAACGGCGAATATCTGCCACATTGCCAAATCGCCGTAGAGGTTTGGGCGATATTGCGCCAACTGGGCCCACCGAAGCCAATCGAAGGGTCCCATGTGAGCAGCGACAATCTTTAGACCAGGGAAATCCTGCGCAACTTCGTCGAGGTGAATCACGTCCGCATACTGCGAGCGCCAAAGAGGGCCTGCATAGAATCTCGGCAGTGGTCCAGTGGGGTCAGCAAAGGCGTTTCCAGTTGCTCCGCCATCTTCACGACCTCATAGGCCTCTTCGCAGTTCGAGTAGTGCCCATAATCCGGATGCCATTTCAGCGCCCGCATACCGTATTCTTCGACACAGCGTCGAAATAACTCAGGGGCAGCCTTCCTCCAGGGTTCGATCCCTGCCAGCGCAACGACTCTGCCCTTGCTCCTAAGGGCAAAATCTGCCCAAAGCCGATTCACAGCCAGGATGACGCCGTCGGAGAGGCCCCTGCGTAGGTCGTCTGTCACACATTGATGGTGATGTCGATGCCGGCCTGCGCCATCATTTGAAACAGTTTCTCGTCGTCTGGGTTTGGAGTGTGCGATGCTATCCGCTTCTTTATTTCTTCCAGAGGGAAGTCTTGCCGCTCTGACCTGCCTCCACCGGCAAAGGCCTTGTGGTAAGCCTTGGCCTGAGCACTGAGTGCGGCTTCGTCTGGAAAGATCGGGATCAGCTAATGGTGGACGTCGACTATCATGGAATTCTCCGCTGTTTGTCTTCATACGAATAGACAGAGGATCGTCCCACATACGAAACCGGTGACGATCATGCGCACTGCCACTCGTTAGCGTCAGGGCAGACGCTCTCTGTCTGGCCGAGCCTCTACCCCGAAGGCGTTAAGTGTACAGCCGACCATCGTGTAGAAGCCCAAAATAGTGGTCAACTCGGTTAAGCCTTGGTCGCCATAACGGGCTCTGGCAGCCTCGAAGGTCGCGTCCGATACTCGGTGGTCGACCAGCATCTCACGCCCGTAGGCAACTATCACGGCTTCTTCCTCCGCCAGTGAGTCGAGGGAACGGCGATTGGCGACGACGTCGATTGCTTCTTCCCGACATCCGGACTCGCGGCACCAATTGGTAATGATTCCCCAGCCGTACTGCCAATCGCATTCTCGAGCGGCCACGAGAAGTCCAAGATTCTTGTCGAAAGGCGGTAATACGGTGTCGAAAAACAAGTATTTTCGCAGATGGGAGGCTCTCGCTGCCACCTCGGGACTGTGGAGAAGAAGAGTGAAGGGCATCCCCAACCGCCCCTGTTCTTCGGTGATGTCGTCGATGATGTGCTGCTTGTCTTCGGGTAGATCCGCCCTGGACTTGATCTCAGGTAACCTGGCCATCCCTCTCTCCAAGGATAGGAAGAGGCAAAAAGGGAGTTTATCCCCTTTAACCTGTTCCCTCCGTCTTATTTTCTGTGGGTTATCGTTTCATACATAAGGCCCGAAATCTCGACCATGTAACGTGCCGGAGCGACGCTGCCTACCTTGTTACCGAGGGCGAGAATATTGTGCGTGCCCAGTATTGATAAGGTAGTATATTCGTTTTTCGCCAACACGGCAGCTTCTAGCTGTAACCGCCCCCTCTCGACAGGGTCCTTTATCCCTAAGACGCTATCAAGCATTCCATCCAGCTTAGGGTTCTTGAGGTTCTTGGGGGTGCTCTTCGTGCTGTGGTATCGAGTAATCATATAATCCCATGATTGCGCTCCTGGCGAGATAAAGGTGTAAAAGTTATTCCACAGGTCTGCACTCCTGGACTGCATTTTAGGCATGAAGGCAGCATAGTCATAGGGGGTTATCTCCCCGTTGACCCCTATCTTACGCCAGTATCCCCCTAAAGTCAGGGAGACGATGCTTCTTAGGTCCCCTCCACCAACGTCATAGAGCTTAGTAGAGAAGCCATTGGGGTATCCCGCATCGGCTAGTAGCTTCTTTGCCCCTTCAGGGTCGTAGGGGTCCGGCTTCAACAAGTTAGGATCGTAGACATTCGCCTTAGAGACCGAGTCCACATAGCTCAGTGCCACAGACACTGGCTCGGCGCGTCCGCCAAATTGCTTATCCGCCATCTCTTTGCTATTGATCGCCAGTTGCAGGGCCTTTCGCACCCTCACATCACCGAACGCGAACTTCTGAGGGTTCTCGATGTCATAGAAGGGATAGCCGAAAAACCCGCCTCCTGACGGATAGCTGAATATGCGCAGGCCGGCTGCCTCGAGAGAAGTCACAGAATCAGCCGACACGGCAGCCATGTCCAACTCTCCGGTTTTGAGCATGGCAACCCTGGTTGACATCTCTGGTATACTTAGAACGGTGATGTTCTTGAATTTTGGCTTCGATTGCCAGTGATCTTCGACTGCCTCCAGTTCAAGGCGGACCCCCTGTTCGTATTTTAGGGCTTTCCACGGGCCACTGCCCATAGGATGGCTTGGGAAGTAGTCACTGCCCTTATTTTCGATGTACTTCTTGGGCACTACCGCACTCATGTTGCCGTTATCGTTCTTGGGTAGCAGATCAAATTGCGGACTCTTGAGCTGAAGAACTACAGTATAAGTGTCCTTCAGTTCCACTTTACCTATCAATGAGCGCCAGGTGGCCGCACCCGCCGGGCTAAGACTCGTAGGCGCAATCATTCTTTCGATGCTGAACTTTACATCCTCTCCCGTGAGGTCGCTGCCATCATGGAACCTGACCCCCTTCCTGATATAGAAGGTATGGGTCATGCCATCAGGGGATATCTCCCACCGCTCAGCCATTCCAGGCGTTACCGAGTAGCTTTCTACGTTCTTGTACCAAAGTGTGTCGAAAACAGCGCTGCCTATGGTGGTGAAGCCAACTGATGGTTCAAGCAAGGGATCGATATTCGCGCCGAAGTTGTTCGCGATCGTCAGGCTACCGTAGGGTTTTGTTACCGTCGTCGATGTCTCCGATGTTGATGGGGATGTCGGGGTCGTCGAGCAGGCCGACATGGCCAGAGCGCCAAGCATTACTGCCATTAATATCAGCCCACCGAGCCGGAAACGTATTGTCATGACAGCCTCCTCACGTAGGTTTTCTCATCGTGCCTAGTCGTTTGGTCCAGGTGAGTCGCCTCATCTCTTACTCCCTGGGTCTTGCCGGTGACTTTAACGATGCGATGAACTGAGCCAGCCAATTCGTTTCCTCTGGGACCACGCTAGCCATCCAATTTCCTACATCTCCAGCCAGCGTTAGCATGCCAATGTCTGCAACATAGGGGCCGGTGGCGCAATCGAAGCCACAATACATGAACTTGTTCATCTTGTCATACAGGTCGTATTTCAACATCGCCTCATGATGGGCCAGCCCGACGTCCAAGATATACTCTGTTGGCGGGAATTTCTCCACGACTGATCTATCCTCGTAGACGGAGCCCGGCGCCCACCACATTTCGTAGAAACAAGGCACTACGCCATTTTTGATTAGCCAGGTATTTGCCTCGATGTGGTAATCGCGTGCCTCCTGCCAAGACTTATGCCCGTTCGAAGGAATCAGTGTGACGCCCGGCATGAGCTTTCCCGCCACGTTGCCGGCCCCAAACACATCAACGGCGTCGTGGAAGGACTCTACCCAGCGCTCATACGACATGTGTTTCGCTTTCCCTGGACATATCTCTCCAAACAACTCGGGGTCCATTACTTCTATTTGGATGGCCATGGCATCGAGCCCCGCGCTCTTTAGCCTTTGCATATCCTTTCTTTCCATCGCTTGCGTATGAACAGTGAAGTTGGGCTTGTAGCTAGCGGCGCTTGACAACGCCTCGACGAAACTGAAATAGATCTTTGCCTCCTGTTCGGCCTTCATA
>JAUSEJ010000724.1 GCA_030650265.1 Dehalococcoidia bacterium
GTCTTCTCGTTACAGTAGCCAGAGTGTCACCACCTGGAGTAACCATCTCGATTCTGACTACCATGTCCTTGACAATAGCAGTCGTCGCCCTCCAAACCAGATCCACATCCAACTGCTGCCCAGGCTTTATCTCTCGACGGCTAAGTTCGTAGCCTACGATGTCCAGGTAATCGAGCATGGGCATAACTTTGTGTTGCGATACCTTAACGTCACCAGGTCTAGCGGGGGAGGTGGCGGGAAGGATGGATAGATTGCCGATGTGAAGTGTAGGCCCAATCGCCGCTCCGTTGCCGCCGATGACACTCAGCGGACCCTTTGGCGAGACCGCCTCCAGTTGCAACTCGTATTGGCCTGGTGGAGTCTCGGGAGGTACCGTAACATCCAATTGGTCTCGCACAACTTCGCCTTTCGCCCAGAGCGAAGTCGGATACATGCCGTCAGCGGGTTGGCTATCCCGAATTGCCCAAAGGTTACGATCTGTGCCTATCAAACGGGCGGACACTGTGTAATCGTCGGTCATCTCGCGCAGCGCCTGCCAAAGGAAATCGACATGAATAACCTCGCCTGCTCGACTCTGCCACGAGTTCGACCCCGTATCCCTAGCCAATGTGAGGCCAGGCCTACCCGACTTCAATGCTTCTCCGTCAGCGACCGACAGGTCAAGTAAACGCAGAGTGTCGCCGAAAGTGACCGGATTTGCCAGATTGGGGTGGGCCGGACTCCCCAATTTGGTGCCCGGCTGCGCATATGAGGACAGGTTTCTGCTCACCACCAGCGGGCCCATCCTGACCCCTGAATTGAAAGGAAGTAGCGGTGGAACCCATACCCGTTGGACCTTCATTGGTCGCTCAATTGTAGTCTTTTTGAATCCGACCTCGATCTCGTAAGTGATTCCTGGAGGCGTTCCTTCTGGGATGGTCAGGGCAAACGTATTGGCTAAGATATCCTCTGGCGCTTCCGTGGCTTCAGGCCCCTCCGTCGAGGTGCCCTCATAGGCCCAGGTCTGGCCGTACATATTAGTCAGTCTTATGAATGGTCTGTACTGATTCCTAAAATCGTTACTAAGCTTGCGCCAAAAGATCGTGAATCTGATCGAAGAACCGGGAATTATTTGCGCCGGAGAGCCAGATTCGCTATCGGGTCCGGAGATGACATAACTTGCGGTCATTATCTCGCCATCAAAATTGGCGATCAGCGGCAAGCCATATGTAGCTGCCATGGCATAGACCGAATCGTAGGCTGATTTGGATGCGAGCCATATGGGGACCAGAGCCACGATGATTGCTGCCTTGGCAAGACGTTCTCCCGTTGTACTCTGGTGCAGGAACCGCAAGAGAGACTGACGATCTCGTTGGTCGGCAATCCCGTCCGGCAGCAGCTTGCGTCTCTGGCTATTGGGCCGCAGCTTCCGGACTAGCGAACAGACTTCCCGACCGTAGCGCCACAGCAACATGCCGATCAAGACTAACAGCGTGGCTAAGGATACCGCATTGCTCAGCGAGCGCACAGGGGTATCCTGAAATCGAAAGCTGACAACGTGCTCTCCTGCGGGTACCGCCACTCTGATGAAACCGGATGGGTCATCGATGGAGGTGGGAACCTCCCTGTCGTCGACGAAAGCAATCCACCCGGGGAAATACACGAGGTTCGGAACGAGTGAGCCGGCTCTGGCAGCATGCACGCGATAGGTGGACCGGTCACCTTTGTTTTCGACCTGAGCGATGTCGATCCCTGAGTCCGAACGGCCAGACGGATTTGTTACGGATTCATCCAGGATTGTTGCCGCAGCAAAAGGTGTGGCGAGGTTTTCTTTTACCCATAGCGGCAGGGATTCGGCGGCGGCAGTCGTACCGATAGTACCGGACATTAGCTCGAATGCTATGCTACCCTTCGGGGTGATCTGCGCCTCTGTCACGTTGGACATGAAGGGAAACATGGCGGCGACACTAGAGGCGATCACCGCAGGGACAATCACGACAACGGCGACTGATCGTATGTGCACAGGCAGGGACTGAACAATCAAACCGGCGAGAAAGGCGCTCGGCAAGGCCATGAATGCTAGAAAGCGCCAGGGGAACTGGGCCAAATCCAGCATAGGGATGATTTCCCATGCCCCCATCGAGATGGGAAAAACAAGGAATAGGCAAATCCCGGTTACGGTAATGGAGGCCATGCCTTCCAACGCCGGTCCCAGCCCGAGTCGGCGGCGCTGCCATGCCAGCAGGGCAAATCCTACGATCAGGAATCCTGCTTGAAAGACGCCAAGCCTGTAGCCGTAGACCTCGGCGCTGCCGAAAACGAAGGCGTAGCGGTGAATCAAGTCCGCAGAGAGTAGCTCTTCAAGTGTAGGAAAGTGATTGTGGAAATCTATGATCGCAAGTAATCGCGCAAAGTTCACGAAGGGCTTCTCGAATATAGCGGGCAGCCAGAAGAACATGGACAGGGCCAGCGCGGTGGAGGCCATTGCCAACAACCGCAAAGCGTCGGCCAAAATCTCGCGCCAATTGAATTGCCGGGGCAAATGCTGCCCCAGAAGAGCGGCGAGACAATAGACTAAAAGGAAACCGGAGAAGATATAGGCCGACAGATTGTGGGTGAGAATCAGGGCGCAGTAGAAGAAGGCTCCGGCGAGCAAATAGCCCATGCTTTTGTGCTGGATAAGCCTTGTCGTGGCCCAGAGGATGAAGGGAAGCCAGGTGAAAGCGGCGTATTCGGCGATGTCGCCTCGATAGTACAGGTTGACGAGGTGGTAAGGAGCGTACATGTAGACGACAGCGACCACGGTAGAAGCCAGGGGCGAAAACCAGCTTCGGGCGTACAGGTAGGCGCCTATTCCCGACAGAGCCATCATTGCGGCGACGAATATGCGGGTCGAATCTAGATAGCCAACGCCGACCAGCCGAAAGATTTCAGCAAGATAATAGGTCGCTGGTGCATAGAAGTTGAAAAGGGGCAATCCTGAGCCGAAAAAGAAGTCGGGCGCCCAGCGAGGATACCAAATCCCGCTCTTCAGCAGAATGTCATATTCCATCAACCTGTATACATGTAAGAGCCCATCCCATGTGGCGAAGAAGTTTGGCTGGAGCAGAGGCATCGTGGAAAAGCCGGCGGCGATAGCCACAATGAGCGCGCAGATCTTGCTGTGTCGTTGATCCATTATCGGCTATGGCCACTTTTCAGGACACCACGGGATATCGGGTACATGATCATGAATCAATCTCTCTATTGCCGCGCTTCTCAGATTCAGATGCCGAAGACGCATTTGACCAGGATTGCTCGCCGTTGCCCCACCCTCTGGAGTTCAACTTCACTCGCCTGGCGAGGTCCTTTATAACATAGACGCTAACCAAACTCAATGGGGAGGCCATAGCCGAAAGAGTCACATTCACATTGAAGGGGATGAGTCCCCGAAGTCGAGAAAACGCAGCACATGAACCTCTGACTAGTTAAAGCGTGAAAGTCTGCCTGGTCGGGCGTTAGTCACTACGAAGTCGATGACTAGCTCTTCGATGAGACGAGTAAGCGTGTAAGGACAATGTAGTCGAATTTTTCTGTAGATAGTCGCTTTCCCGTTGTGGCATCGTAGACGCCAGCAATAACCGTGTATTCGCCATCCGGCAAGGTCGCGGGGATGGATAGGCGGTGCTCGTCGATGACAACTTCGCCGGGGACCCAAGAAGTCGTCGGCGCTTCGCCCGCTTGGGGCGGTGAATCATTTTGCGCCACCAACTGGCCGGCGCTGTTTAGAAGCTGAAT
>JAUSEJ010000726.1 GCA_030650265.1 Dehalococcoidia bacterium
GTGCGCGCCGCCGCCATCTTTGCCCGCGACGGCAGTGGCATAATTCGCATTCAGATAACCCCCGGCACTCCAGGAAAGCTGGTCATCTCCGCCAGAGCCGAGGAGCTGGGCGATAACACCGGCGAGATAGACGCCCAGGTAGAGGGAGAGGCCGCCAAGGTCGCCTTCAGCAGCAAGTACCTGAACGACGTTCTGGGTGTCATCAGCCGCGAAGAGGTAGCCCTGGAAACCACCACATCATCCAGCCCTGGCGTCATTCGCCCCGTCGGCTCCGACGACTACGTCCACGTGGTCATGCCGATGTTCGTTCAGTGGTGACTAAATCCTTCTGCTTGACTTGATTGGTGATCCGGCCAAGGACTGTATCTTCGGGGACTCGCTTGGCATGGTCAATCAAGTCGCCGAAGGTCAGGTCGGGGTGTAACGTCTCGAACTCCTCGACCTTGCCCTGGAATGCGGCCTCAATTGCTGCGTCAACGTCCGACGTAAGCTGGGCATCTATGAAGCATGTGAACTGGTAACTGCCAGGCAAGGCCACGACTTTGGCCTGCACGACCTCTAGGATGGTGCGTTTCTCCTCAAGGCTCATGCTCCCCGAAAGGCTGCTTCGTAAGGCGTCCGCGACCTCGGTCAGCTTTTGAGGAATCTGGAGCCTCTGGGCAGAGGACTTGCGGGACTCCTGCAACTGCCGTAGCTGGGCCTCGTCCTCTTCTTGGCGTCGCCTCAGTGTGGCCAACTCCTCAAGAACGTAGTCCTTCGTCACGGTGTCATGTGATAACAAGGCGTAGAGGTTCTTTTCCTTCGCAGGGTAGGTTTTAAGCTTGTTCCTGAGCTGCTTGACCTGCCGGTCTAACATGGGCAGGATGCTGCGGGATGAGTCGTAGTTCATGTTGGTGAACTGGCTTAGCAGGGTCAACGGGCTGGACCACCGGGTGACCAGGCGCTCCCACACGAAACGTTCGACCTCATCGGCCTTGATATAGCCTGCATCGCAGATCGGGCCTCGTGTGGCGGTGGGGCGGGCACCTCGACACTGGTAGTACCTGTACTTGCCCTGTAGGGTGGTGCCTCCAATAGTTGAGCCGCATTTGCTACACCTGACAAAGCCGGTAAGCAGGTACGCGGCGTTGGCCTTTAGGGGACGGACGTGCTTGGCGTTGCCGATAGTGGCCTGGGCCTGGTCAAATATCTCCTGCGTGATGATAGGCGGAGTCACGTCGGGAAGCAGGAACCAGGTTTCCTTTGGCTGGGCTACCACTTTAGACTTGCTGACACGCTTGGTCTGGCCGAAGTAAGTCTTGCCTGCATAGGTGCAATTGTTCAAAATGCGCCTGACGGTCAACGGATGCCAGAGAGAGCCAGACTTGGTCGTTACACCTGCCTTGTTCAGGGAGATTGCGATTAGGTTCGTGCTTGTGCCAGTGATGGCCATGCTAAAGATGCGTCGGACTGTTTCGGTTTCCTGGTCAATGATCACTCGCCTGCCGGTGGCCTTGTCCCATGCGTACCCGTAGATGCCGATGCCAGTGCCCTGTGGCAACCTTCCGTTCTTCAGGTGGGCGAGCTTACCGCGCATAGTTCGCTCTCTGATCTTCTCGGCTTCTAGTTTCGAAGCAAATCCTCGGATGTAGCTAATGAGCCTTCCAAGCTCTGACGTTTCGACCGTCTCGGTGACAGCTTCGAGCGTGACGCCATGCTTCTCAAGTTCCTGGGTGAGAATGACTCCGTGATACGGGTCACGGGACAGGCGGTCAAGGCAGTAGACAGCGATGATGTCAATACCACCAGTCCGGACAAGGTCTCTCAGTTCAGTCAGTTTCGGGCGGTCTAAGGTAAGTCCTGAATATGCCTCGCTGAAGCGGTGGGCAACGTCGTAGCCCTTGTCCTGGCAATACTTCAGGCAAGCCTCAAGCTGTGTCTGTAAGCTTGTGCCTTCCCTGCTCTGATCTTCGGTGCTAACACGGCAATAGATGGCGGCTTTCATTTCTTGACTCCCTTCCACTTGGGCCTATTCCAATAGGGTGAGGTACAACGCGGACATTTCTTTGGCTCAACTGGCTGTCTTGGTATCCAGACATGACCGCAACGTAAACAACTGAGCGTTGGCAGTTGGATAGGCTTGTTGGTCATATAAGGATTATACCATGATGCTGGCATAATTGTCAATTAGGAACTGGCTTGGGTAGTGTATCAGTTTGAAAGATCAGGTGAAGTGGGCGAGTACGGGTAATTGGCCCATGTCTCACACGTGGTTACTGGGCCAGTAGCCATCCCCAGAGTCGTGAGGTCCTCAGCGACGCACACCTAGAGTATAATGACGATCCGCAGGAACGTTGGGGAGGATACCTTGCTCTAGTGCTTGATGCGAAAGATGGAGGTAAAGCTGATGTCCTATCTGTCTGGGCTCGAAAATAGGCTGACGATTCCCGATCTTTTCCATCCGGTTACAGTAGGTATCCCCGGGGACGGCATAACAATAACCCTGGAGGGAAATGGGATTAGCTGGGCGACGCACAAGATCGTGTGGAGTCAGTGGGATCGTCTGGTCGCATGGGTTGAATGGAGGCGCAGGGAGATCGAACAACAGTCCGTACCGAACCAAATTGATACAGTGCCCTAGCCTGGGTTGGGGCGCTGATATGGCCCCGTAAGCAATGCGGTTGGCGAAGGCATGTGGGGTGTCTGGGAGAAGTTTGGCGGGTAATGTACCGCCGACGCTCCGTCCTCGATTCTGTATACTGGTATACACGCAAGCTGGTATCTGGCTTGCCTTCGCTCCTGGTTCCGCCTTCTACAATC
>JAUSEJ010000764.1 GCA_030650265.1 Dehalococcoidia bacterium
GGCGCCGGCCTCGGCAAGGCGGTCGGCAATGCCGTAGCCTAGCCCCCCACCTGACCCCGTGACGATTGCCACCTGCCCGCTGAGGTCGCACAGATCAGAAATCGATCGCATTCTTTGTCCTCCAATCTCGACGCTTCAAGCCCTTGAGCGATGGTCCCGGAGCGATCATCTCTATTTGACTACGTAACCGGGCTGCAACGCCTTTTCTAGGGTGCGAGCCATTTCAACCGCCGAACCCTTTCTGACTGGCTCTCTTGGCCCGGGCTCGGTCTTGATGCCCAGAAATATGGGCCCCGATTCGCTCATCAAGGTTGGCAACTGTTCCCGTAGCTCCCTTAGGTCATCAATTTCGTAGGCCTTGGGAGCGCCTGCGGCAAGGGCCAGTCCGCGCAAGCTGAACTTTCCGATGCCCGGCAGCGGCTCCTGCCCGGCTATCTCGTAGATGCCGTTCTCCAGAACAACGTGAATGAAGTTCTTTGGCGCTTCGTTGGCGATCGTCACCAGTATGCCGAGGTTCATGAGGAGGCTGCCATCGCCATCCAACACGATCACTTTCTTATCCGGGCAGGCGATGGCCAGCCCTAGCCCCACGGAGGAAGCATAGCCCATGGCCTGCGATGACTGGAGATTGAAAGGACCGGGCGATATCTGGTCCCACTCCTGCATGGCGCCCATCGTGAAGACTACGATGGCGTCCGTCCGGAAATCGGCAATGGCTTTGAGGGCTTCAACTCGCTTCATCATGCTGGGAAGGTCTCCTTTCTACATATTGGGAACATAGGTTTCGTCTGTGACCAGCAAAGCCACGGGCTGACGAGTCCGCTGCGTTTCTGCCCCGGCCAGCGCCACGTTCTTCACGTCCTCATCTGAATCCAGAGGGTAGCTATTGATGCCAAAGAAAGAGAGGAAAGATTCAGTGTAATCTCTATTGAGTCCCAATCGAGAGGGAGGGAGACCGGCTGGTACGGGCGGTCTCCTGATGTAGCCTACGATCATCACCATGGGTATCTCCCAAGCAGCCACCCAACTGAGTCCGTTGCCGCTGTCGAAGATGCCGGCATTCTCGACAATTAGTGCTGTCCGCTTCCCGCCCAAGTGTAGGCCAACACAGATGCCTACCCCCTCGGCTTCCCGGCAGACCGGAATCACTTTGAAGTCAGGATCCGAAAGCATCGACTTGTGCATGAAGTGCGTGGCGCTACAGGTGAGCCAGACGAGATGGTTAATGCCGGCCTTCTTGAGTTCATCACAGATGGCCTTGCCTCTATCCATAAGGACCTACCTCCCTTCCAATATGCAAAAAGAGATGGGGCGGTATGTGGACCGCCCCATCGCGAACCAAATGTTGTTTAAAGCAGAATGACTGTCGTGCCCTCTTCCTTCATCCCTTGGCCTCTCTCTTCTCCAGCTTACTTGCTGCTGTGGGTTATCGTTTCCAGAGCAGCCGCCAAACCAACCATGCCTTTGATAGGAGTCAACCCACCAACTTGGGGGCTGAGGGCGAGAACCGTTCTCATGTCTATGATTTCCATATCGGAAAGGTCGTTCTTGGCAAGTGTTGCAGCCTGGAGAGCCAGCTTCTTCTTCTCGACCGGGTCCTTAGTCAGGGGAACTTTGTCGATCAGATCATCCAGTCCGGGAACACTGTGGTTCTTGCGAGAGGATTTTTGCGAATGGTAAACAATGGCGAACTTCTCGAACTGAAAGATTCCTCCCCCGGTCAAGGTGGGACGGACAGTGTTCCAGATCTCGGGAGTATGCTTTGGCGCGATCAACTTTTGGAGCGCAACCTGCTCCACAGCCACTATGTCTGAGTTTACCCCGACCTTGCGCCAGTAACCGGACAGGCCCTGATTGAAGGTGCTGAGTATGCTGCCACCACCCAGGTCCCAAATCTTTACGGAGAAACCATTGGGATAGCCTGCCTCTGCGAGAAGCTTCTTCGCCTGTTCAGGGTCAAAGGGATCGGGCTTCATCACGTTTGGATCCCAGAAGAAAGCGCTGGGACGGACATAGAACATCGCCGAAGGCACCGCATAGCCACCGTACAGCTTGTCGGCTATCTCTTGCCGGTTGGTGGCAAGGGACAGGGCCTTGCGCACCTTTACGTCGCCCACCGGGTACTTCATGCGGTTGTCTACATCGTAAAAGAACCCGGCATAGTACTGGGCACCACCGTCGAAGTCGAAGATGCGCACACCGGCCGACTTGAGAGAAGCGGCCGAATCCGGCGCGACCTCGGCAATGTCCAGTTCACCGGTCTTGAGCATCGCCGACTTGGTTCCCTCCTCGGAAATATACCGGATCGAGATGTTCTTGAACTTTGGCGTGGCTCGCCAGTGCCCTTCAACCGCCTCCAAATCGAGACGGATACCGGGCTGCCATCCTACAACCTTGAATGGTCCGCTGCCGATCGGGTGCGTCCTGAAGTAATCTACACCTTTCTCCTCGATGTACTTCTTAGGAAGCACTGATGCGCTGCCCGAATAATCGAGGAAACCGTTCAGGAGTTCGTACATCGGCGCCCTAAGCTGGATTACCAAGGTGTAGTCGTCCTTGGCCTGTATAGAGGCTATCTGGGTAGTCCAGTTGCCCTTGTCGACATTGGTTGATTCGGGCGCCGTTATCCTTTCCATGGAGAACTTGACGTCCGCGGCAGTCAAATCACTGCCGTCATGGAATTTGACCCCCTTCCTGATGTAGAAGGTCTGAGACAGACCATCGGGGGCCATCTCCCAGCGTTCGGCCAGGCCCGGTCTGGCTTTTCCCTCAGAGTCCAACTCCACCACCTGGTCGTAGATACCCAGAGCCAGGTTCTGGAGCGTGTTCGCAGTGTTGTTCTGCGGGTCAAGGCCGCCATCGCGGAAAGCTGCCGCGATCGTTAGGCTGCCACTGGGCTTGGCGTTTGCCGCCGATGGCTGGGAGTCAGACGATGGCGTCGATGAACATCCTCCCACGAGAAGGATCAGAAGCAGAGAGCTTACCATCATCGCCACAACTACCAGCCAACTTAGTTTTGACTTCCTTGTCACTAAACTACCTCCATTTAGTATTTGGTCCGACCAATCTTCAGTCCCGCCAGAGAAGCCCCTATATATTACAGTCAGTCGTCACGAGTGTCAACACGAAATATTGACGGGCAAAGTCGGCCTGTTCCGTCGGCATGCTTCGCCCGACGCGGCGCATTCTGGGAGCGGCTCCGCCGTGTCACGCTTCCACTGCCGCGGCTCAGGGTGACGTCTTCGGGGCCTTGGTGGAGGGAACGAATGCCGCGACTATGGCTAGTGCCGGTCCGACCAGCCAGCCGGCCCGGCACAAGAGAGCAACGACGCCGAGAATGGCCAAACACAGTCATGCTGATGAAGCCGGCAGCAGCGACTTTCCCGCCGTAGAATATTCGACCCCGCTTGACGGTGGTAGTTGTTTCAGCCATTGGCCTCCCTACTCCCGTATTGGCTTGGTTACAGACAAGGAGACCGGGCCGAGGCTCGGTATATACGTGCTGTGCAGACCGCCCGGCCCGCCGGCGACCACGATCA
>JAUSEJ010000767.1 GCA_030650265.1 Dehalococcoidia bacterium
GATTGGTCTCACTCCGGTATCATCACGGCCCGCTACGTCATTTACTTGCCGGCAGGGATTCTCTCTGCCGTTGCCCTGCTGAGCCAGCGGCCTATCTTGAAGGCAATGGGGTTAAATTCGGCCGCCCGGGACTGCGTTGGGGGAGCCGCGGCACTTGGACTGAAGGGAGTGGCTAGCGGACTAATCGTCTCCTCAGCGTCTTTCTTTCCTGCATCGGTTCTCAACTACTCGTGGTTTGTTGAGACTGTGGGTCTGCCTGTCGCGGTTTTCCGGGCTTTGGCCGCCGTGTTCATTACCTACTTCATTCTGCGGGTGATGCACCACTTCGAGGTCCGACGCCAGCAGGAGCGCGAGTATGTGAGCTACCAATTGAAGAGGCTTTCAATTCAGGTTCTGACCGCTCAAGAGGAGGAACGCAAACGGATCGCCAGGGAACTCCACGACGACACGGCCCAACTCCTCAGTTCGCTTCTGCTGCGAATCAAGCTCATGGATCGGGCGAAGTCCTTGGAAGAAGTTCGAGCCCGCAGCCCGCAGATCGTCAATCTGGCAGTCCAGGCGGCCGAAGGCGTTCGCAGAATGGCTCGCGAGCTGAGGCCCCCGGCCCTGGAGGATCTTGGCCTGGCCGCCGCAATCAACTGGTATTCCGAGGAACTGGCCCTGGCGCGAGGTCTGTCGGTCGAGGTGCGAGGTTCCGGGTTCGGCGATCGCCTGCCAACCCAATTGGAGCTAGGGCTATACCGGGTGGTGCAGGAAGCCCTAACCAATGTCGCCAAACATTCAGGGGCGAGCAGCGCTGTAGTTACCATGGAACGAATGAGCGGCGCGATGCGAGTGCTCATCGAAGACTGTGGCTGTGGCTTCGACGTCAACCAGATTACGAACTCGCGCGAGCGTGGACTCGGGCTGTTCGGTATGCGAGAGCGCATTTCCCTTCTTGGAGGGACCCTGAACATCGTCTCTCAGCCTGAGCATGGCACACGAATTACTCTTGAGGTCCCAATCACAGAGAAGTCGGTAGGAGAATACTATGAAAACTAGAGTATTGCTGGCAGATGATCATCCGGTCGTGCGACTAGGCGTACGTGACTTGCTTTCAGCCGAGCTCGACATTGAAGTCGTCGCCGAAGCCAGCGACGGCCATGAGGCCTTGAAACTA
This sequence comes from Dehalococcoidia bacterium, assembly GCA_030650265.1. Next base: position 1,160 of record JAUSEJ010000767.1, read on the forward strand.
GTTCGTGAATGTAAGCCCGATGTAGCAGTGCTCGATATTTCAATGCCAGGGCTAAACGGGCTGGAAGTCACCCGGCGGATCAAGTCCCTTGGTCTGCCGTGCAAAGTCCTGATCTTCACCATCCACGCCCACGACCAGTATCTGTTCCATGTCATAGAAGCCGGCGGCCTCGGCTACGTGCTAAAGACCGGCGCCTACGAGGAGTTGGTCGACGCGGTCCGCACCGTCGCTCGCGGGGAAGCCTACCTCCGTCCCGATGCGGCGCGTCTGCTAGTGACTGACTACCTCGAGCGGGCAAGGTCGGGCGAAGCAAAGGACAGCTTGGAGGCCCTAAGCGATAGGGAACGGGAAGTGTTGGCTCTTACCACTCAAGGCTACACGAGCCAGCAGATCGGCGAGCAGCTTTTTCTAAGCGTCAATACCGTCCACACCTACAGGCGCCGGCTCATGGAGAAGCTCAACCTCCACGACCGCGCTGGGCTGGTGCAATATGCCCTTCGAAAAGGGCTGCTGCGCTCGGAGAGCTAAACCGGCTAACCGGAGCAGGTCTCTTGTTCCCGGTAACCGATCACTCAATCGTGTCATACAATCTGTGACAGAAAGATCACCACTTACTGTGATAGACACTCTCTCCTGAGATTAGTATACTGTCATTTATCGATTGCATACTAAGCAATCCATTTTCACCAAACAAGGAGGTCAGATTTGCCCATGAAGGATAAACGAGTCTTGATCGCCCTGGCAATGGCGCTAGGGATCCTACTCGTAGCAGCTTGCAGTTCGTCCCAAACGCAGTCCGTTGGAACCCCCGTGCCAGCCTCTACGGCCGTGCCAACTGCTACTGCCGTGAAACCGGCGGCAACCCCGACCCAGCCGGCCGGAGCGCCCATAGTCAAATCGGCGCATCAACCAATAGACCAAAGGTCGGATTGTCTTGCCTGCCATAAGCAAGGCGGATTCATGCCCGCTCCGGCAAACCATGCCGGCCGGACCAACGAAACCTGCAAGGGTTGCCATCAGGTTGCCGCCGCCGAGAAGCAACCAGTACTCAACCTTGTGGCAGCTAAGGCAGACAAAGCACCCACACTTGATGGGGTAGCCGAGGATGCATGGAGCAAGGCTAAGCCACTCACTATCCACGTCAACGGCGGGATAAACAAGAGCGAGACCGACGTAACCTTGAAAGCTCTGTACACCCAGGATACCGTCTACTTTCTTGCCCAGTACAAGGACCCTAACCAGAGTTCTCAACGGCAGCCATGGCAGAAACAGGCTGATGGCACTTGGAAGAAGCTTCCACCTAACCCCTACTACGAGGACAAGTTCGCGTTCATCTGGAACGTCGGCAACAGCATCAAGGGATTCAACGAGCAGGGCTGCGCGGTAGCCTGCCATGCCACAACCCCGGGACGTGACCGGCCGCTCAAGTACACCAACGCCGCAGGCGAAGTAGGAGACACCTGGCACATCAAGACAGTGCGAACCGTGCCCGTTGGCCAGATCGACGACCAGTACTTAGACAACGATACCCAGGCTGCCGAGGCTGGACGGAAGAGCGACGCCAAGACCAGCGGTGGTTATTCCGACAACGTGAAGGAAGGACAGACTACTCCTCCGTTCGCCCTGCCAAACAACAAGCCGGCGCCGCCATACTACATCTCGGATGCCGAGAAAGTACCGTTCGACGATTCCACGTACAAGGCAAACGACGAGGTACCGGGAATCATCATCTCCCCGTTCGTCGGCGATCGTGGCGACCTTTCCGCAAAAGGCGTCTGGAAAGACGGCGCCTGGACGTTCGAATGGAGCCGCAAGCTGCAAACCGGCAGCAAGACGGACGTACAGTTCGACAACCTGAAGGGCGAATACTTCTTCGGTGTAGCGAATTTCGACAATGCCCAGATTGGCCATGCAGTACAGTATGGCGTGACCAAATTTACTTTCGAATAATAGCTCCTCCGATAAGTTCTGACGCGTAGGCAAGGCGGGAGAGGTTAACATTCCTTTCCCGCCTTCCTTTTGCTCCACAATTACCGGCCAGGAAATCCGTGGATATGGCTCTGGCTTGTACTTCCTCCACGGTCCCTCTATAATTGCAGATGATATGGAGATTGTTCCGCAGGTACATCGGGTTCCAGGTATACGAGGAGCCAACGTCTAACTCATTGAGGATGACGCACTAACCCTGGTCGATACGGGGCTACGCCGCAACTCCGGGGCTATCCTTCGTTATGTGGACAAGATTGGCCGTCGCCCCGAGGAACTGCGCACCATCGTACTCACCCACCATCATCTCGATCACGCCGGCGGCGCCGCCGAGATTCAGGCCAGGACGGGCGCGCAGGTCTTTGTTCATGCCGCTGATCTGGGCGCTTTTCAACCGCAGGCAGAATGGTCGCAGCCACGATACGAGGGTCTAAGGGGACGGCTGGGACAGGTGACGGCCGTCCTTCCCTGGATGGAAGGGGAACCGTCCCGAATAAACTTTGCGGGCCACGCCGCTCAGGGATGGAATGGCGCTGTCAGCACTGGGGGGATTGGTGGTAGTTCATACCCCGGACCATACGCCCGGAAGCATCTGTCTTGATAGTCCGAAACGTCGGATAGTCTTCGTCGGCGTTGTTGTACTCAACAATCTAAGTAGGCTGAGTCGCCCTTTACCGACCCCTGGCTCGGTTCAGGCCGTCTACGTGGCATCCCTGTGGCGTCTGGCTTCTCTTGATTTCGACGCCTGCCTGTTTAGCCATGGACCTCCGGTCCTCGAGGAAGGTTCGCGCCTCGTCCGTGACGTGGCGGAGAGGGCTCCCTCCCGGTATCTCCTCTGGTGAATTGTCAGCAATCTGGGTACGATCATATCGTTTGCTCGCAGGCTGTCTAAGCGATCGTGATCCCTACCGTCTAGGCCTTGTAGAAATTGTTCCCCTTGCTTATGAGGCCTCGGGGTTCGATGATGACCTTTCTCTCGGGGTCGGCGACGACGCGCCCCAAACGATAGCCCTGAACCCCATGCCCGGCGGCGATATCTATGACCTTCTGTACTTCGGCCTCAGGAACAGTCAGGCAGAAACCGATGCCCATGTTAAATACCTGGAACATCTCTTCATCGCCGACCTTGCCCACCCGCTGGATAACGTCGAAGATGGGAAGGGGTGCTGGCAGGAAATCGAGGACGAAGCCAACGTCGGTGGTGACCCTCGTAAGATTAGTCAGTCCGTCGCTCGTGATGTGAGCGAGAGACTTCACGTTGAGGCCGGCTCGCAGCATGTCGAGAACTTCGGCCACGTAAATGTGAGTAGGTTCGAGGAGTTCCTCGCCCAGCGAGCGGCCGAATTCGGGGAATATCTCTTCCAGGCGATGGCCGCCGCGGTTGAAGAAGACCTCGCGAGCCAGGGTCAGCCCGTTGCTATGAATGCCGCTGCTTCGCAGACCCACCACGGCGTCGCCAGGCACGAGGTGGTCGCCAACGATGATCTTGTCGAGGGGAACCATGCCGATACAGGTGCCCACCAGGTCGAATCCCTTGCCCTCCACGGCGCCCTTGACGATGTCTTTGAGCTGGGCCAGTTCGCCCCCAGGTATGGTAATTCTGGACAACTTGGCGCCGGTGTATAGCCCCTTGGCGATCTCGGACAGCATGTATGGGTCTGCCTCTTGCACGGCTATGTAGTCAACCAGTGATATTGGCTCGGCGCCTACGCAGAGGATATCGTTCACGTTCATGGCGATGCAGTCGATGCCCACCGTATCATACTTGCCCATCATCTCCGCGATGAGGATCTTGGTGCCGACGCCATCGGTGGAAAAAGCAAGCCCCATCCCGTGGCCGATGTCGACCACGTTGGCAAAAAAGCCAATGGGCAGCTTGGCCTCACCGATGCCGCGTCGCAACTCGAGGGTCTTGTTAATCCAGCCGAGCAGACCGGTCATGGCCCTTTCTTCGCCGGCTGTATCTACGCCGGCCTCAGAATAAGCGGATTCCGAGCCGACTGAGTTGTCTTTGTCCATAAAGTGGATTGCCCTCCGTTCACCGCGATAAGACTAACAACTTGCTGGATGTACTAAGAACACTGATGTCAATCTACCTGGACCACCCGGCTAAAGCCTCGGCGTCCTGGACTGGTCAGAGGAAGCTGAGGCTTTAGCCGTGAAGATGTGCTCAACTCCCAACATCGACCAACTCTAACTACCTGTAGCGTGGTGGCTTCCCGATCCAGCAGAAGATAGAAACGTAGACTCCAGAACTCTCGCGGGAATTATATCTTGGACCGACCCCTCAGCACAAGCTCAGATCAGTCAGACGCTATCTATGGGGGGAAGATATCTGCTTGCTGGGAACACTCCCAACATGATATATTGGCGGTAGGGTGGCGAATCCAACCTCGGCTCTGGCTGATTCGTGGATTTCGCCGATGGGACAGTTGACGACAGAAACAGGTTCGTCGTACGAGAAGACTGCAGAATCCCATAGCCCCTGGAGACTCGCAGTTGAGAAAAAAGTTACAGAGGAGTAACGTTGGACACCAAACAGATTGCCCAGCTCGATCGTATTTTCCATCCCCGGTCTCTAGCCGTTATCGGCGCTTCAAATAACAGGCAGAAATCTGGCTGCGATTTCCTCGCGGGCTTTATTGAGGCTGGTTTTCCGACCATCTATCCCATCCATCCCCACGACGACCAGGTTCTTGGCCTCAAAGCCTATCCAAACATCAAGGATGTCCCTGGCGTCGTCGACTACGCTCTGGTCGCCACGCCGAACTCGGCGGCTTTGCAGGTGGTCTCGGATTGCGCCGAGAAAGGGCTAGCCGGGATCTCGATCTACACCTCGGGCTTTCGGGAAGTAGGCGAGCAAGGTAGGGCCTTGGAACGGGAGATCGTCGCGGTGGCCCGCCGAGGAGGAATGCGAATAATCGGGCCCAATTGTATGGGTATCTACTCTCCCGCCTCCCATCTGACTATTAGGACCGGCATGCCAATGGTGGACGGTTCGGTAGGCCTCATCTCCCACAGCGGCTCGCTTTGTATGTTCATCACCGATGGCGTCCGCTCTCTCGGTATGGGCATTAGCAAGGCCGTTAGCTGCGGCAACGAATCGGACCTTACCGCCGTCGATTTTCTCGAATACTACGGGCAGGATCCCAAGACCAAGACAATCGTCTGGTATATGGAAGGCATCAAGGACGGGCAAAGGTTTGTTCGACTGGCCAGAGAGATATCGCAGATAAAGCGTAACTACTCAGGACTACGCATCTACACCGTAGCTGGCGCGATCGGGGCACCGGTAATGGCTTGGCGGAGCGCAGCAAGGACTGGCGCGCCCTGTTTGCGCACCGTCGAGACGTAACCCCGAATCCG
>JAUSEJ010000792.1 GCA_030650265.1 Dehalococcoidia bacterium
TTCTTCGAATGGGGAGGCAGGGGAAAGCGACTGAACGCCACAAAATACGTGGAACTTCTTAAGGCTTCCTACTATGCCGTCAAAGCGGCTGATCCGAACGCGGTGGTTGTCTCGGGTGGCCTGACGCCGACCGGCTGGAACGACGGCGATACGGCCTATGATGATTTGGTCTACATGGACATGATGTACCAGGCTGGCGTAAAGGACTACTGTGACGCCATTGGTGTCCATGGCACCGTGGTTATGCCCTACGCTGCCAACCTCGCGGCGGGCGCCAACGGGGACCACGGAAGCTTCTACTTCCGCCGTTTCGAGCAAATCAGGGATATCATGGTCAAATACGGGGATCAAGACAAGCAGATGTGGTTCACTGAGTTTGGCTGGCCATCGTCGACGGAGAGCCTGGCCAATTTCCCTTATGCCACCAAGATAAGCGAGGCGCAGCAGTCTGAATGGCTTGTGCAGGCCTACCAATTGGCCAAGGTGCGCGGTTACGTGGGAGTAATGCTTCTTTGGAATCTCAACTTTGCTCCTACTGCCGAGGCAAATGATGTATTGGCCAAGGCGGCCTACAGCGTACTGCATCGCGACTGGTCGCCACGACCAGGCTACAATGCGCTGGCGGCCATGGCTAAGTAGGTTACGTCGATGAGAGTGATAGCCGGCGTCGCCAAGGGGCACCAGTTGAAGGCGCCAAAAGCAGGGACGACCAGGCCTACGTCTGACCTGATTAAAGGGGCGATGTTCTCCATCGTGGAGGGCATTTCCCCGGCTTGGTCGACAGTGCTCGATCTGTACGCCGGTTCCGGCGCGCTGGGAATCGAGGCCCTCAGCCGGTGGGCCGATCGAGCGGATTTTGTCGAGTCTAGTCCGGCGGCCTGCGCCGTATTGCGAGAGAATCTGAACCATACTAAGCTGACGGACAAGGCCAGAATCTACTGTATTCCGGTGGAGAAAGCTATTGCGTCATTAAGGGCGCGATATGATATAATAATAGTCGACCCGCCATACAACATGGCTAACCTTTCTGGTTTACTGGAGTCAGTTGCCGGATCGGCTCTGGTTGATGGGGAGACTACTTTGGTAGTTGAACACTCCCGGCGCGTGGCACTCGAAACTGGCTACGGCCCGCTTAAATTGGTGAAGAGTCGGTGCCATGGCGATACGGTGGTCTCAGTATTTGGACAGGAGGCATAGCTATTGAGGAAAGCGATGTATCCCGGCAGCTTTGATCCCCTAACTAACGGGCACATGGATATAATCATCAGGGCCGCCAAACTGTTCGACGAGCTCGTCGTTGCCATTTACGAGACTCCATCGAAGAACCTGCTGTTCAGCGTCGAGGAGCGGACAAAGATGGTGGAGGAGGCGACAGCCAGTTTAGGAAATGTGACGGTGGCCAAGTACAGCGGTTTGACCGTGGACTTCGCCAGAAGAATGAGCGCAAGGGTCATGATCAGAGGTTTGAGGGCAGTTACCGACTTCGAATCCGAATTCCCTCTGGCCATGATGAACAAACGCCTCGCTTCGGATATCGAGACCGTAGCGCTTTATACTAACACAGATTTCCAATTAGTCAGCTCAAGTTTGCTCAAAGAGGTGGTATCCCTGGGGGGCAGCGTTCATGGTTTGGTGCCCCCTAATGTCGAGGTCGCCTTGAAGAAGGCGTTCTCTGCCGGGGAAAACGCCGGCTAGAGCCGAAAGCTCGATGCTAACTGGACAAGGAGGCCGGAAATAGACATCCTCCATTTAATCGACAGAATCGAGTCCCAGGTTGCGGCAGGGACGCGCATACCGTTTCTGAACAAAGTAATGATCGACGAGCAGCAACTTATGGCGATTTTCGACCAGATGCGCGTTTCGGTGCCTGACGATCTGCGGCAGGCCCAACATGTGTTGGAGGAGCGAGATAGGATAATGGCTCAGGCTCACTCCGAGGCTCAGTTGACGCTCTCTTCGGCCGATGAAGAGGCCAGAGCAAGGGTCGAATCTCATGACATCACCCGTCTCGCTCAGGCAAGGGGCGAGGAGATTCAGGCCGATGCGCAGCGCAAGGCTCAGGACATCATTGCCCAGGCAGAGAGCCTGGCTCAGTCCAGGCGATCTGATGCCGACCAGTATGTATTGGATATTCTGAGAAGACTGGACCAACAGCTTTCCAACTACCTGACGAGCATTCGTACAGGCATGGAGGCGATGGAGACGGAACTGAAGCGTCCTTGACAGGGCGCCGTCAGACACGTAAAATGCATAGGTTTGACACTCGGGAGGTGCGGCATAGAATTCAACGTTTCGCAACTGCTGAAACTAGCGGTGGGGGCAAAACGAGTCTACCATGTCGATGAAGACGTGGAAGGCATTGGCGAGTCAGGAAACCTAACCCGAGTTTGCGGCGACGTTAAGCTCTTGCGGACGGCGACAGGAATTCTGGTTAATGCTGCTCTGGCCACTACGGTAGAGGGCACCTGCAGCCGTTGCCTGGAGCCGATGGTTTGCGAGTTAGAACTCGAGGTCGAGGAGGAATACTTTCCCACCGTTGACGTTGACACCGGGTACAAGGTAGCAGTTCCCGAGGATGTCACCGCCTTCACCATTGATGCGAATCATGTCTTGAGCCTCGACGAAGCCGTTCGCCAATATACGGTAATCAGCCAACCTATGCAGCCATTATGCGCGGCTGATTGTGCCGGCCTCTGTCCGGAATGTGGCGCCAACCTTAATCTCGCACCTTGTGAATGCCACCTTCAAGCCGATGGTGGTCCGTTTGCAGTCCTGGGTGGACTCCTGGATGTAGACGATGATCTAGACGCTAGTAACGAAAGGAGATAGCTCATGGGAGCTTTACCCAAGAGAAAATACGCCAAGGCAAGGCAGGGGAAGCGGCGTAGTCACCTTCATTTGACCGCTCCTTCTTTGGTTTCCTGCCCCCGGTGCCGGAGTCTTAAGCTAGCCCACCATGTCTGTCCAACTTGCGGCACCTACGCAGGCCGGCAAGTCGTGAAGGTCAAAGGGCCCAAACAGGCCGAGAAGTAGTTCCAGATTGTAGCGAAACAGTAACGAGGGTGAAGCCGGGTTAAGGGGAACAACAGACGAAGGAATGCCCCTACCCGGCTGAGTTGTCTTGTGAGGGAGACTGGTAGATGATTAGAACGCCACTTTGTGACCTTCTGGGAATCAACTACCCGATCATACAGGGGGGTATGGCCTGGGTCGGAACGGCCGAGCTGGCCGCCGCCGTGTCGGAGGCAGGTGGACTTGGAATCATTGGCGCCGGAAATGCGCCTGCCGACTGGGTTAGCGCTCAGATCCGACGCACGAGAGCGCGCACGGATAAGCCATTTGGCGTTAACGTAATGCTACTCTCTCCCTTTGCCAAGGAAGTGATCGAGACTATCATCGAGGAGAGAGTGCCCGTTGTCGCTACCGGTGCTGGAAATCCCGGCATATACGTGCCCAGATTCAAAGAGGTGGGCATAATAACGATGGCCGTAGTGGCCAGCGTGGCTCTTGCCAAACGTCTCGAACGCTCTGGTGTTGACATAATCGTAGCGGAAGGAATGGAGTCGGGGGGGCATATCGGCGAGGTAACAACCATGGCTCTGCTGCCGCAGGTTGTCGATGCTGTTGCCCTGCCCGTGGTGGCTGCGGGTGGATTTGCCGATGGCCGCGGCCTGGTTGCCGCGCTGTCTCTTGGCGCTCAGGGTATCCAAATGGGTACGAGATTCGTTTGTTGCGCTGAGTGCATCGCCCACCCGAATTACAAACGCAAAGTGGTAGAAGCCAAAGAACGTTCTACTGTGGCCACCGGACTAAGTCTTGGCCACCCTATCCGCTGCATCGAGAACAAAATGACGCGCCAGTTCACGGAAATGGAGCGAAATGGCGTTTCGGCCGAGGAGTTGGAGGCATTTGGGGCGGGCAAGATGAAGGCTGGAGTCATCGACGGCGATTGTGAGAACGGCTCACTTATGGCCGGTCAGATCGCTGGCCTCATCAAAGACATCAAGCCGGCGAGAGCCATCATTGAGGAAATAATGTCAGAGGCGGAGGAGGTTCTCGAACACCTCTCCCGATTCGGAAAGCTGGTGATCCGTGTCTAACCCATCGCAATCTGGCCCTATGGCCTTCGTCTTTCCCGGGCAGGGCTCACAAGTCGTTGGTATGGGGCAGGATCTGTTTCACTCCTCTGACGCAGCCAGACGCACTTTTCAAGAGGCTGACGACGTCCTCGGCTTCGCCCTGTCGAGGCTGTGCTTCGATGGTCCAGAAGACGATCTTCGCCAGACAGTGAACACCCAACCTGCCATTATGGTTACGAGCGTGGCCTGCTATCGTGCTTTGCAGGAAGCTCTCGGTTCTTCCAGTCTAAGTCCATCCTATCTGGCAGGCCACAGTCTTGGCGAGTACTCGGCTCTAGTGGCTGCCGGTGCCATGAGTCTGGCGGATGCGGTGCGGCTGGTTAGGATCAGGGGAAGGCTAATGCAGGAGGCAGGCATTGCCACGCCGAGCGGTATGGCGGCTGTGATGGGAGTGGACGAGGACAAATTAGAGGTAATTTGCCAGCTCTGTGGGGTACAGATTGGCAATATCAATTCACCCGGGCAAATCACGATTAGCGGTACCCAACGAGAGTTGGCCGAGGCCATGCGACATTTAAAAGCGGCGGGGGTACGCCGGGTTGTGCCGCTCAATGTGAGCGGCGCCTTTCACTCTGAGGTCATGCGACCGGCGGCCGAAGGCCTATTTCGGGCCCTCGGCGAGGTCATAATTCGCGATGCGGCCACGCCCATCCTTGCAAACGTATCGGCTCAACCTATCAGCACGGCGGACGAGATCCAGGCCGAGCTCGTCGAACAGCTTTGCAGTCCGGTGCGCTGGCAAGAGTCGGTGCAGAACATGCTCGACTGTGGCGTCAATCACTTCGTTGAGATAGGCCCGGGTCAGATACTATCAGGTCTTGTGAAGAGATGCTGTCAAGAAGCAATGACTGACAGTATCGCTGACTCCGCCTCTTTAGAGGCCTTCGTCGTGCGCTTTCGATAGCTGGAAAGTACCAGGCGTGAGCCTTGATTCACCTTTTCAAGGCAGCGAAAGATTAGCAGTACCGGGTGGCGTGAAGTTCCCACTGGGGTGGCGTGAAATTCCCTCTCCCTTTGGGAGAGGGTTAGGGTGAGGGCCGTTATGAGCGCCAACTACCGCGGTGGATCGAATATGGTCACTAGCTTGCCTTATTGTCGACAACTGCGAAGGGATACGACCCATGCAGAAGCTGCTCTCTGGCGCATACTGCGTAATCGTCAATTGGGCGGAGCCAAATTCCGCCGTCAACATCAGTTTGGCCCCTACATTCTGGATTTCTTCTGCGATGAGTACCATCTCGCGGTCGAGGTAGATGGTGGGCAGCACATGGAGGATGGCCAGGTGACGCGTGACCTGGCTCGAACGGCGTACCTGCAAGAGAAGGGGTTAGGTGTGTTGCGGTTCACCAATTTGGAGGTCCTGCATAGTATTGGCTCGGTGGTTGAGGTGATATTGGAGGCAGTGGGACGGCCCTCACCCTAACCCTCTCCCAGAGGGAGAGGGAACTGTCGCTCTTGCTTACCCGATAGTCTGGCGAAACCAATTTGGTGATAGCGAGAAGTGTTTCTCTCGGACAGGCCAGGCTATTCTGACAGGTCTGGTTCGGTAAGGAGCGGAGTGGATTTAGAAGGTAAAGTTGCAGTAGTAACCGGGAGTTCTCGGGGGATCGGGCGCGCTATCGCTTTAAAACTAGCGGGTCTTGGCGCTCGGGTAGTGGTGAACTACAATGGCAATGCAGAGGCCGCCGCGGAGGTTGGCGATGCTATCCGCCAGGCCGGCGGACAGACCATCATTGTGCAGGCTGACGTTAGCAAGGCTGAAGAAGCCGATCGATTGGTTAAAGCCGCATTGGCTGCCTTCGGTCGTATTGACATCCTGGTCAACAACGCGGGAATCACCCGCGATGGACTGGTGCTACGAATGTCGGAGGATGACTGGGACGCCGTTCTGTCAACCAACCTGAAAGGTGCTTTCTTATGCACCAGGGCGGTTTTGCGTCCCATGCTCCGGCAACGGTCTGGGCGCATCATTAACGTGTCCAGTGTGGTGGGACTTGCCGGAAACGCCGGACAGGCTAACTACGTGGCTGCCAAGGCCGGACTCATCGGCTTGACCAAGAGCATTGCCAAAGAAGTGGGATCACGCGGGATTACGGCTAATGCGGTCGCTCCTGGCTTCATCGACACCGAAATGACCCGTCAACTTTCCGATAACGTCAAGGGAGAGGTTGTTAAGCAGATAGCGTTGGGTCACTTCGGGACAGCCGAGGATGTGGCCGAGGCTGTAGCTTTCCTCTCCTCCAAAGAGGCGGCCTACATCACCGGGCAGGTCTTGAATGTGGATGGCGGCATGGTGATGTCCTAGTGTTCGACAAGATACTTATCGCCAACCGAGGGGAGATAGCCGTCCGGGTAATTCGAGCCTGCCACGAGCTGGGCGTCCGCACCGTAGTGGCTTATAGCGAGGCCGATCGAGATAGCCTCGCCGTTAGGCTGGCCGATGAGGCAGTGTGCGTGGGACCGCCGGCGGCAGCCAAGAGCTACTTGAATATTCCTAACATTGTCAGCGCCGCTCTTGTTACGGGCTGCGATGCCATTCATCCGGGATACGGATTCCTTTCCGAAAACGCCTATTTTGCCGAGATTTGCGAGAAATGTTCTCTGGTCTTCATTGGCCCGCCTCCGGGCGTTATGGAGGAAATGGGGGACAAGGCTGCGGCGCGGAAGGCGATGAGAAGGGCCGGTCTACCACTGGTTCCGGGCACGGAGACGTCCCTCAAGAGCGTTGGAGAGGCGAGAGAGGCAGCCGAGTTAATTGGATACCCGGTTGTCCTCAAGGCAACGATGGGCGGCGGCGGGCGCGGCATGCGGGTGGCTCAAGGCGATGCGGAACTGGCGCGTTTTTATCCCATTGCCCGGGCCGAGGCGGAAGGGGCGTTCGGATCAGGGGAACTGTATCTGGAAAAATACATGGTTGAACCACGACACATCGAGTTTCAGTTTCTGGCGGATCAGTACGGTAAAACCGTTCACTTTGGCGAACGCGATTGCTCTCTCCAAAGGCATCACCAGAAGGTACTGGAGGAGTCTCCTTCGGTCGTGCTCTCACCCGAAATGCGAGCCAGCATGGGGGAAATGGTTGTGAAGGCCATGCGCTCTATCGGCTATGTTGGCGCTGGCACGGTAGAGTTGTTGCTCGATCGCAACAAGCATTTCTATTTCATCGAGACCAATGCCAGAATTCAGGTCGAACACCCGGTTACAGAGATGGTCACCGGGGTAGACCTGGTCAAGTGGCAGATTCGTATTGCCGCCGGAGAGCACTTGACGCTCGACCAAGAAGGAATTATCATTAGAGGGCACGCTATCGAGTGTCGCATTAACGCAGAGGACCATGAGAGAGCGTTTCGTCCCGATTCTGGCCGGATCGAGAGCTATCTGCCGCCAGGTGGGCCTGGTGTAAGGGTGGATTCTCATCTGTTCGGGGGGTGCTTTGTTCCCCCGTACTACGATTCTTTGCTCGCCAAGCTCATAGTGTGGGGGCAGGACCGCGACGATGCCATACGAAGGATGGATCGGGCCCTTTCAGAGTTTGTGATCGAGGGGGTGAAGACGACGATTCCTTTGCAGCGACAGCTCGTCAATCACCCGAGTTTTCGAAAGGGTGATTTTCACACGAGATTCATCGAGAGGCACGTTGTCCCCTCCGATAACGTAGCCGTTCCAGAGGTGGAAATTGCAAGATAATCTGGGAACTATTCGGGTCGCGCCTGGCGTACTGAGCACCATTGTTTCCGTCACTACCCTTGCTGTGCCCGGGGTGACCGGGATGAACGGTAACCTGGTCGGCGGGATGAGCAAGTTTATAAGCAGGGGATCGGCAAATCAGGGCGTCAAGATCCAGGTTAGGGAGGACGCCGTTTTTGTGGACGTCTATATCGTGGTCGAACCTGGCGTGAACATGTTGCAGGTTGGTAACCGCATCCAGCAGGACGTAACTGAGGCGATCGAGACCATGGTGGGCATGCCAGTGCGGGAAGTAAACGTGTTCATTCAGGATGTACGTTAACGCCGATAGGTGAGCGATGCGTCAGTTAGACCATGAATAACATCACGTCTTGAGGTATAGATGCCAGGTGCACGCCGGAAGGCCAGGGTTTCCGCCTTTCAAACTTTGTTTGAAATCGAGAGCGTGGGTCACGACCCTTCCAGCACCCTATCGCGCCGCGTCGAGGACAGCGGCTTACCACCTGATGGAGCGAAGTTCGCTCAAGACCTGGTGGAGGGCGTGCTGAAGCATAAGGAGAGGATAGACAAGGAAATTAAAGAGGCGGCGCCCAACTGGCCCTTTGACCAGATGCCAAAGGTTGACAAAAGCATACTACGACTTGCAATTTTCGAAATACTGTTCGATAATGGTGTTCCGATGAAGGCTGCCATTAACGAAGCAGTGGAACTGGCAAAGGCCTTCGGCAGTGACAACTCGGCGAAGTTCGTAAACGGTGTCTTGGGTTCGGTTACAACGAAGATTTCGCAGTGATGTACGTTTGAATCAATTTAGCGCTGAAGAGGAAAGGAGGTATTATTATGGCTACTGTCTATGAGCGGGTGAAGAAAATCATTGTCGAGCAACTGGGGGCCGAAGAGGAAGAGGTTGTACCCAGCGCCTCCTTTATCGATGACCTAAACGCTGATTCCCTCGATCTTGTAGAACTGATCATGTCTCTGGAGGAGGGGTTCACTACTGATGGTCGCGTCGTCGAGATTTCCGACGAAGACGCAGAGAAGATCGTAACCGTACAGGATGCGATTGACTATCTTAAGGACCACGGGATCGAGGACGACGAGGACTAGCCGGCAGGCAAGACGATAAGAGTCAAGAGCGACTACTCGAGGGGCTGATGATTAAGATCTGGCCCCTTGTCTAGTTCATTTGTGTAACTTGCTGGCTTTGGTGGCGACGGGAGGGAATTGTGAGTGCTTTTGGTATAGGCGTTCCTGAACTCATTATTATCATGGTGATTGCCCTGGTCGTGTTTGGCCCCGGCAAGCTTCCTGAGATCGGGTCGGGACTTGGCAAAGCAATTCGCGAGTTTAGGAAGACCTCTGCGGAAATTACCTCCGAGTTCACCCGGGAAATGGGACTTCATGACAAGGGCCAGCCTGCCAGCAAATCGGAAAGCAACGAGACCGTAAACCAGAACACGTCGGAAAGCAACGAGACCGCAAACCAGAGCAAACCGTTATAACCCGGCACAGGCGAGCGCTTGATCTGCTGAGAGAAGGATCTTATTTTGACTAGCGGGAACGATCGAAGAAGTAAAGCTCTGGCTATTATCGGCATGGGCACTGACGCGGGCAAGAGGCTCAGCCTCATCGATCATCTGGAGGAGCTGAGAACAAGGATAATCGTAAGCCTGATTGTGGTCGCCGTAACCACTGGAATCTCCTTCGTCTTTGCCAAGCAGTTGTTTGCCGTATTGACGGGGCCTGCCGGCAACACCCAGTTTCAGGCAATCGAAATGACAGAGCTCTTCGGCGCCTACATCAAGGTTTCGCTGTTCTCCGGAATCGCTATGGCGTTTCCTGTCCTGATTTATGAGGTTGTCATGTTCATAGCCCCGGCGCTGACGCCGAAGGAGAAGAAGTACTTCTTCCTTCTTTTGCCCGGGGGATTGCTCGCCTTTGTGCTTGGCATCGTGTTCGGCTACTACATACTCCTACCACCGGCGGTGGGCTTTCTCCTTACCTTCGGTGCCGATATTGCCACGGTGACGCCGCGAATAGGCAACTACGTTTCCACCGTTACCCGCCTGTTGTTTTATATCGGCATATCCTTCGAGACCCCTATCGTGATTTACTTCCTGTGCAAGATGCGAATACTCAGCCCCCAGAGGCTCTCGAAATTCCGCAAGTATGCCTTTGTCGGCGCCTTCGTCGTCGGCGCAGTTATTACCCCGACCTTTGACCCTGTGAATCAAACACTGGTGTCTGTGCCCCTCATTCTACTTTATGAGCTGGGCATTCTCCTGGCGCGGTTTCTCTAATTAGCTGTCAGCCTCCATCCTCAAGCTCGGACTGGAGGCTTTAGCCGGGAACCCCGGTTTACACTATAGACAACGCATGGCCAAGATGTACTTGCAGCGCGTCCGAAATGCGCGCCATATTTCAGCGTGGAGGAGTGAAAATTGGAGCAAAACAGAGTTTGGTTGGGAGAGCGGCTTCTGGAACAGGCAGTAAAGGCCCTTAAGAAGCACGAGTTTAACGCCGTCTGGTTTGCAACCGCGGATCAGGCCAAGGCATTCATCTTGGAGTCCATTCCCCTGGAGGCCTCGGTCGGGATCGGCGGCTCAATTACCGTGCGCCAATTGGGGTTGATCGAGGTGCTGGAGGAAAGAGGAAACCGCGTTCACCAGCACTGGGGACCGGGCAAGACGCGGCAAGAGGACCTGGCCATCCGCAAAGCCCAGCTTAGCAGCGACGTCTTCATTGCAAGCAGCAACGCGGTTACGCTAGAAGGCGAGCTAGTAAATGCCGATGGCGCGGGAAACAGAGTTGGCGCAATGGTCTTCGGCCCGCCCAAGGTCTTCGTGGTGGCAGGCGTAAACAAGTTAGTTAAGGATATCGCGGAGGGTATGCGGCGGATCAAAGAGGTCGCGGCGCCCATGAACACCCACCGGCTCTCGTCCAAGACGCCTTGTGCAGTGACCGGACTGTGCAACGAGTGCGACGCTCCGGCGAGACACTGCCGGGTAACGGTCATCATGGAGCGCAAGCCGAGTCTCACAGACCTGACGGTAGTTCTCGTTAACCAGGAGCTAGGGTTCTAGCGAGCTTCCTACCACTGGCCATGTCACGATTGATTGGCTAGCCGATTACCTGTTACCGGCCGAATACCGGTATCTCGAGTGTGCTCGCTGCCGCCAGCGTCGGCTAGTCAATTCCGGCTTGAACCAGCAAAGCCTTGAGTTTGAGGTCCGAAAGAAACTGAACTCTTCAGTCACAAGAGCGGCATTCAGCGGCGCCGCTGTGGCTCCACTGGCAACAGCAACCAATGCAACGGTCAACTCAGGACCGTTCGGAAGCACCAAGGCGATACGATCGTCACGGCCTATCCCCATGGCGTTTAGTGCGCTTACCGTATATTCGATATGATCCCGCAAGCGGCTGTAGGTGAGGAAGATTCGCCCGACATCGGCGATAGCCACAGCGTCGGGTTTACGATAAGCCTGCTCATCAATCAGTCGGAATATAGTTGTTGGTACTGGAGTCAGCCAGGCTATGGGGCGAATAAACCGATTGAACGTGTGCACTTGATGGATGAGGAACCGCTTGACAGCCATGAATAACCATATATAGTGGTAATCATATTCGCCGCTTGACCACGCTCTCGTTTCTAATAAGAGTGCCGTGCCATGAGACTTTCATTGAACCTTGCTCTAACCTTGATCTCCTTGTTGCTCATACTGGCGCTATCTTCTGCTTCCGGGTCTTCCCAGGAGAGTCTTTCCTTCATTTAGCTCGTCACGGGCAAGGATGGGAAATGGGGAAATATTGAACCTCGTTGGTCATTCAAGCGGTGAAAGTCGGGTTGCGGGATAGATAGGATTATTGACATTTTCTGGCGTGGGCCGTAGGATAATTACAAGTAGTCCAGCCCGTTGGATCGGAGGCCCCTGTTTGTGAAATACGCGACCCGGGCTTTTCTCCTGGCGATCCTCGCCTGGTTGATTCTCGCGTTTTCCCCTTCAGTCCTCCTTACCGCCCCACCAGGCGTAGAAGGCATCGATAGCACCTACCTACGCAAAATTGAGCCGCAGCTATTGAAAGGGCTTCTGGCCAGCAAAGACGGCCGGGTCAGTTTTATTGTGCAGTTTGCCGGCAGGCCGGATCTGTCGGTAGCGGCGAAGGTTGACGATAAGTCATTGCGTCGTCGACAGGTCGCAGAGGCC
Source organism: Dehalococcoidia bacterium (assembly GCA_030650265.1). The sequence goes on from JAUSEJ010000792.1 coordinate 12,032, forward strand.
CTGATATCAACGGCCAACAGTAGCCAGAAAGCGGCCCTGGCAAGTTTGGAGCAACTCAAACAGCGGGGTGCTGTCGATAGCTTTAGTAGTTTGTGGATAATCAACGGTGCCGCCGTTATGGGCAATCGGGATAGCCTCTTCGCCATGGCCGCGCGGCCGGAAGTGGTCACGATCAGGGCCGACCAGGTCAGGCATCTCGATTCGCCGGCGGAGACGACCGGCGAGCCAGGGACAGGTGTGACCGAGGATGGTCTCTCAGACACCAATTCCGGTCAGCCTGCCGGCCTGGAATGGAACATTGCCAAGATCGGCGCCGATGCAGTTTGGTCTGCTTTGAACATCACTGGCACGGGTGTCGTCGTCGCCAGCCTGGACACGGGCGTAGACTGGCAGCATCCTGCTCTGACCGACAAGTATCGCGGCAACTCGGGCGGAGGAATCGTAAACCACGCGGGGAATTGGTTCGATTTCACCACAGACGCTTCTCTGTATCCAATCGATGGCTACGGGCATGGCACCCATGTAACGGGAATCATGGTCGGGTCCGATAGTACGAATCGGGTAGGCGTCGCTCCCGGGGCCAAGTGGATTGCCGCTAAAGTCTTCTTGAGCAACGGGAACTCGCAAGATAGCTGGATTCACGCCGCCTTCCAGTGGATTTTGCAGCCCGATGGCAACCCGAACCTCGCCCCCGACATCGTGAATGCCAGTTGGGGTAGCAGTGACGGGGGGGACATGACCTTCGAGGCCGATATCGATGT
>JAUSEJ010000793.1 GCA_030650265.1 Dehalococcoidia bacterium
GATGTCTACGAGACCTATCGCAACGAGTTCCATGGTGTTACGACGATGTACTACAAGGTCAACTTTCCCACGATCTGGTGCTACAAAGCGGTCTGCACGGATTGCCACGGCGTTCATGACATCATGAATCGCACCGATCCGTCGTCCTCCGTAGCCAGTGCGAACCTCGTCAAAACATGCGGTAAATGCCATGAAGGAGCCAATCAAAGCTTCACCGAGGCATGGACGGGACATCTGGCCCCCTCTCCGGAGAATGGCTTCATCGTCTGGGCGGTTCAGGCTGCCTGGGCCTGGCTTCTCATCCCGGTAACTGTGAGTGGCATGGTGGTTCACATCGGACTTGACTGGTTTAGGACAAGGCAGCACATGCGAAAGGAGCACGAAGATGAATCGCATTAGCCTGAGCGATGAGGTTTTGGTCAGTCTTGGCTTGCAAGACAAGGTAGAGATCGTTCGCTTTAATGTCGTGCGGCGGGTGGAGCACTTTCTCCTGATTTTCTCCTTCTTCGCCCTGGCCCTCACCGGCCTGCCACAGATGTTCAACTCGGCGGACTGGGCTCAGTGGACGCTCGGGGCCTTCGGTGGCATCGAGACCACCCGCTGGATCCATCATTTCTTTGCCATTTTGTTCGTACTCGAAGGAATATTTCACATCGCTTATCTGATCTACGGGGTCATGAAGAAGCACATGGGCTTTGAGATGTTGCCTTCGTGGAACGACTTCAAGGACTTCCAACATATGATTCTCTACTTCATCGATAGGCGACCCTCGATGCCGAAATTCGGCAGGTATGACTACCGGCAGAAATTTGAGTACCTGGCGATGGTATGGGGATGGATATTGATGGCGATTACCGGCGTAATCATGTGGCAGCCTACGCTTTCCACCACCTTCATGCCTGGCATTTTCGTTCCGGTAAGCAAAATGCTTCATGGCTGGGAGGCGGTGCTGGCGGTTCTCTCGATAGTCATCTGGCACGGCTACCATGCCATGCTACACCCCGAGGTGTTCCCGGTAGATAAGAGCATCTTCAACGGCCGGATATCGAGAAAGAGGATGATGATGGAGCATCCTCTGGAATTCGAAAAGATGGATGCCCGGTCAGCCGTCGTCGAGGGACGGGACATAGGGTAGGTTCGGTTGGGTGGAAGCGGAACGAACATGGTGAGGAGGAAAAGTCAAGTGCTAGGTAAAACCATCAGTCGACGAAAGTTCCTGGCGACCTGTGGCGCCACCGCCGCAGTCGTCACAGTGGGGGGAAAGCTTTTCAGCCAGAGCAATGCCCATGCTAAGGCGTTGGCAAGCGAGGCTCCCACACTCATTCCAACCGTTTGTGGAATGTGCGACGCCAACTGCGGCGTGATCGCCTACGTGACGGGCGATACCCTTCACAAGTTGGAGGGCAACAGCAACCACAGTCATAGCGACGGCAGAATCTGCCCCCGGGGCAGCGCCGGCGTCAAGCTGCTCAATGACCCCGATAGATTACGCTATCCGCTGAAGCGAGTGGGGCAGGACCAATTCGAAAAGATCTCATGGGAGCAAGCCTACGAGGAGATCGGGCAGAAACTGAAGCAAATCAAGGATGTTCACGGCCCTCAATCTCTCGCCTGGGTGCGCCACCCAGAGTTGTCCGACGAATGGGACCGCCAGTTCATGAAGGCTTTCGGCTCACCCAACATCTTCTCACATCTATCGGTAGCCCAGTCTTCGCGACATCTAGCCGTGCGCTACACGCTAAACGGCGAGCCGGTCATGGACTATCGCAACTCCCGGTACATCCTGCTCTTCGGGCGTAATCACGGTGAAACCATCTTCACTGCCAACCTCCAGAGTCTGATGGCAGCGAAGGAAAATGGCGCCCGAATCGTAAGCGTCGATCCGAGGCTCACTAATACGGCAGCGCGGGCCCACGAATGGCTGGCCATTCGACCCGGCACCGACAACGCCCTGCTCCTGTCGATGATGAACGTGATCATTCGAGAAAAGTTGTTCGATGCCGATTATGTTGCCAATTACACGGAAGGCTTCGATGACCTAAAGGCCATGGTGGCGGAAAAGACGCCGGCGTGGGCGGCGAGGATAACCGATATCCCTGCCGAGACCATAACCAGAATTGCCCGGGAATTCGCCGGAGCAAGGCCAGCCTGTGGCGTCGACCCCGGCCACCACGGCCCTTTTGGCGATGTCTACTCTAACAGCTTCCAGACGGCGCGCTCCGCCCTAATCCTGAATGCGCTCGTGGGAAGCTACGGCGCCAAGGGCGGCACAATAATGTCTCCCAGGGCCAAACTGGGAAAATTCAATTTCCCGGCGACGCCGCCAATAAAGGTCGCCAGAGCCGATGGAGTTGGCGAAGGCAATTTCGCACTGGTCGACCCGAATCATGGCCTGGTACAACTTCTTCCCGACATTATCCTGAACGAGAAGCCCTATCCCATTCGGGGGCTCATCGTCAACCGTTTCAACCCGGCCAGATCACTTCCCGACAGCAAGAGGACTGCGGAAGCACTATCACGTCTTGACCTGCTAGTAGTCATTGACACGATGCCCAGCGATACGGCGGCGTTTGCCCACTATGTGCTTCCCGAATCCACCTATCTGGAGCGTCTGGACCCTCTGGCCATCTCCACAAGACTTCGCCCGGAGATAGCCATTCGCCAACCGGTCGTGAAGCCACTGCACGACACAAAGCCATCTACCGAGATCATCACCGGTTTGGCCAGGGCAGCGGGCCTAGGCTCGTTCTTCACCTTTACGGTCGAGGATGTGATCAAGGCCAATATCCTGCCTCTTGGTCTCACTCTCGAGCAGCTCGGGCAAAAGGGAGTAATAAGGAACAATGACACGGAAGTCTACGGCACGCCAAAGTTCGATACCCCGAGCGGCAAGATAGATATCTATGCTGAACGTCTGAAGCAGGTGTGGCTCGATCCCATGCCAAATTACCAAGCTCCGTTGGTGGAGCCCAAGGCGGGATCGTTCCGTCTGTTGCAAGGACGGGTGTCGCTTCATACCAACTCCGCCACCCAAAACAATCCGTGGCTCAATCGGCTGAAACCCGACAACGAACTATGGATCAATACCGTCCAGGCGGCGCGACTCGGGATAAGCAACAAACAGAAAGTGCGCGTGCGGTCCGAAGTCGGCGAAGTTGAGGTCAATGCCAAAGTAACCGAGGCGATTCATCCCTCTGCCGTGTTTCTCGCCTATGGCTTCGGGCACGGGGCCAAAATGCAACGGCTGTCATTTGGCAAAGGAGCTAACAGCAATTCCCTTACCGTCGGGAGAACAACTTCCGGCTCCGGTGGCTCTGCCGTGTCCGAGACTTTGGTGACCGTGGAAGCGATGACATAGCCGTAACAGCAAGCTTAGCTGTTTTAATTCGAGGAGGCTAGAATGGCTAAATATGGTTTAGTAATTGACTTAACCAAATGCGTCGGCTGCCAGGCTTGTACCCTGGCCTGCCAGGCGCAGAATGAACTGGAACCAGGTGAAGTTTGGGTTAGAGTCGAGAGCGTTGAAGAGGGAAGGTTCCCTTACGTGACGAGGCGGTTTCAGACGGTGCAGTGCAATCACTGCGACAATCCCCCTTGCGCTCAGGTCTGCCCGACCAAGGCTACCCACAAACGACCGGATGGTATCGTCCTCGTTGACGAGAACGTTTGCATCGGCTGCAAATACTGCGTTGTGACTTGCCCTTACCAGGCCCGGGTTTGGAACGAGGAGAGAGGAACTCCGGGAGGGTGCAAGCTCTGCGTGACGCGTGTGAGCCGGGGAGTGCAACCGGCCTGCGTTCTTGCCTGTCCCGCCAAAGCCCGTACGTTTGGCGATCTGGACGATCCCGACAGCGAGATATCTCGCCTGATCCTTCTCAAGCGCCCGAGCACATTGCGGCCCGATCTGGGAACAGGCCCGAACATGTACTATGTGAGAGGTGAGAAATGACCTGGGGACTTTATATCGCCATCTATCTATTCTGCGCCGGCGCCGGCGCTGGCGCCTTTCTGGCGGCGGTTACCGCGGAAATCTATAGCAAAGAAGCCTTTAAACCCCTTATCCGGGCCGGGTACTTGATTTCCGGGCCTTTGGTGGCCCTCGGGACACCGTTCTTGATGTTGGACCTGGGCATGGGGCTGCGCGAGCCATTGCGTCTTCTCGGACTCCTTAACAATCCGGGCTCGGTTATGTCCATTGGCACTGTGGTTCTAAGCCTGTTCATGCCCGTGGCCTTTCTGTTCGGTGTCATGGAACTGGGATGGCACTGGCCCCTCAAGTTCATCAACGTCATTCTCAAGTTCATCGCCCGCTTCCGCACCGTACTGCTCTATGTCGGAACGATTCTAGCCTTTTCGACGGCCATCTACACCGGCATGCTCATCGGCGTGGTAAAGGGAGTTCCCCTGTGGAACACGCCGGTCCTGCCGGCTCTGTTCTTCATCTCGGCGCTTTCCAGTGGGTTGGCCGCCGCCGTGGTTTTCGCCGTGCTGTTCCCGTCGGAGGATCGACGTTTGATGGCCGAGCATTTCTTTTCCCTGAACCAGGTTCACTCACTCATGGTGGTAGTCGAGTTGGTGTTCGTATTCAGTTGGCTATTCATCATGGCCGGGCTCTCGGTGAGCAGCGGGCAATCGGTGAGCATGCTACTTACCGGCGATCTCGCCTTCTGGTTCTGGTTTGGGGTGGTTTTCCTTGGCATAATCGACCCCCTGACCATCTACGTTTACGAGGTCATACTGCACAAGCCCCTGGTGGGATACGCCATGTTCATAAGTGACGCCAGCGTTTTGGTGGGAGGCTTCAGCTTGAGATACCTGGTACTGGCTGCCGCCATTCCGCCCCTTCTATACTGAGGCAAAAAGAACAACAGTTAGCGAGGTATACTGAAATGAAACAACAACAGAAACCGCGGGTCCACAAAAAGCACTTCAAATGGCTAACGCGAGGAGTAATACTGGCTATAGCTGGTTCGATTGCGCTTCTTCTTGGCGGAGGGAGCCTGGCCACGGCGAGGCTGTCATCGCAATCCGAGAACTGCGCGGCCTGCCACCAGATCCAACCTCTCGTCGAGGAGTGGAGAACCTCGACCCATAAGAACGTCTCATGCGTCGAGTGCCACACACCACCCGGGCTTGTTGGATACGCTGCCCTGCAGATCGACGCCGCCAGAAACTTGGTCATCCAAGCGACCGGACAGGAGGACGAGCTTCACGCCGTTGTTAGCGATACCAGTTGCCTGAAATGCCATCCAAAAGACTCCAGGCCGGAAATAATAGGCCAGGCATCCATTCGAATTGCCCACAGCAAACATGACCAGAAGTGTACTGATTGCCACCAGCAACTGGTTCATTCCCGACGATTCGAGTCGCAACCGTTTGTCAAACCGGCGGTTGAGGTTGTCCAATCCAAATGCCAAACTTGTCACAAACCTGGCCCCACATTCGTTCATGGCTCTGCCGATGTGGATTGCCTTAGCTGCCATAGCGGAGTAGTACCCAACCACAACATGGCGCAGAAGACCGGGGTCTTTCCGATGTCGGGCTGCATCGAATGCCACGCTAAGCGGCAGGTCAATGCCGCCGACCAGTGCCAGACCTGCCACATCAGCCCGCACGGCATCCAGCAACCCTGTGGCCAATGCCACAGCAACGATAACACCACGTGGGGGAAACGAATGTTTACTCATCCCGTCACCCTGGTAGGCAAACACGCAACACTTAAGTGCGACCAGTGCCACACAAATGGGAAGGACTTCAAAGGCCTGACCTACGATTGTGCCAAATGCCATCAGGCGAAGCACGAGCCGAGGGCGAACAACCAGTGTGGCGTCTGCCACACGCCCCTCGGGTTCAAAGTCTTCGGCACTGGAAGTCTGTAGTTGGACCTTCCAGAGGGATTCTGGGCGCTGCCATGAGAGGAGGAATCCTGAACATGAAAGAGAAAGTGCTGCTAGTAGATGACCACCTGCTATTTCGCAAGGGTCTGGCCAGTCTCCTCCAAACCAAAGAGACACTGGAGGTCATCGGCGAGGCGAGGGACGGTCGTGAAGCGATTGAGTTCGCCCGACTGGCCAGACCCGACGTGATTCTAATGGATATCATGATGCCGGTTTGCGACGGGATCGAGGCCACTCGCTGTATTAAGCAGGAACTACCCGAATGCAAAATCATAATACTAACTGTATCCGACCAGGACAAAAGTTTGTTTGAAGCGATCAAGGCCGGAGCGCATGGCTATCTTCTCAAGAACACGGAGCCGGCCCAGCTATTCGAGATGATCGAGGGGGTGACGAAGGGAGAAGCGGCCCTGTCACCCACCATAGCCACAAAGATCTTGCTTGAGTTTGCTAAACAACTACAGAACGAGCCTCAGACCGAGGCAGAAATAGAACTGCTGAGCGGCAGGGAGAAGGAGGTCCTCAACCTCATCTCCCATGGCGCCTGTAATCGAGAAATAGCTGTCGAGCTGTGCATTGCGGAGAATACGGTGAAGAACCACCTCCGCACCATTCTGGAGAAGCTCCACCTCCAGAATCGGGTTCAGCTAGCCACCTACGCCATACGTGAGGTAATAAGGAGCCAGAACGCTATCGCCAGCTAAAACTTCTGCCTACCTATTGGTAAATGGTATCTGCTGGCCAGGATGATCAGGCTCGAGGGTTATTCTGGCCAGTATCGCGCCTTGCGCACCGGAGATTGCATATAGGGTAAGAATATGATATATATACACCCAGAAGACGGCTCAACACTATTGGATGCTGAAGATGGCATTCAGATATGGGCGACGAAGAACGCCCTATGCCATGTTGCTATACCGGCCTCCATGGCATTTTGTTTTGCCCAAATTCACACTGATGGAGCCCTATGCACAGGGCTGACCGCGAGGCGTCCAGTCGAGAATCACGAAAACACTGCGGTCTAATGGGCCGAGAGTGAGGTCAGGAGTCACTCTGAACACCGTTCCCGCCGGGCAGAAGGAGCCCGGCAAGGAGATTACTTCGATCCAAATCCGGAAGGGCTTGCTTCCTAGCGAGTGACACTTCGCCACATTGCCAGCTAGACAGTCAAACCGAGACCCCGTATTTGGTGCCACAAACTTGGCATGGCATCTGTTTCAGACGCCAAAGAGAGGTACAAATCATCTTGCTCCTGGACTCATCGTGGAGATCAAGTTGCTATGCGTGATCCCATCTTCAAACTTGCCCGTGTGCTTCTCTTGTGCGCCGGTCTGGCAGCCACGACGACGTTGTTCAGTGCCTGTCAAACCACCGAACCTGGCCAGGAAGTGAGCCTTTTCAACATCAACCGGGACGAGAAGCATATTCCCGATCTGCCGCGAAAAGATGCGCTGCGGATCGCCGTGGCATCGATGATCACCCCCAAGGAGACGATCGATGTATACCAACAGATAGTAGATTATCTGGGGGAAGAACTGGGGCGACCCGTCGAGTTGATCCAGCGAAAAACCTACGCCGAGGTCAATGACCTCCTTCGTCAACATCTCACCGATATTGCTTTTGTCTGCACTCAAGCCTACGTCGAGGGCAACCGGGATTTCGGATTGGAGCTGGTGGCAGCGCCCGTGGTACGGGGGCAGGCAGTTTACTATTCGTACCTCATTGTTCCGCTCGATAGTCCTGCCAGGGAGTTGAAAGATCTGAGAGGCAAGTCATTTGCTTTTACCGATCCTCTTTCCGCTTCGGGAAGACTCGTGCCTACTTACCTTCTGGCTAGAGAAGGGGAGACCCCTGAATCATTCTTCTCCAACTACGTCTTTACCTACGCTCACAGCAATTCCATCACTGCGGTCGCTAGAAGGATCGTGGAAGGCGCTGCGGTAGATAGCCTGGTATGGGATTACGCCGACGCCACCAATCCAAAGTTCACCTCTCGCACGAAGATCATATACCGATCGGAGGCGATCGGCTCCCCCCCGGTTGTGGTTCACCCGGACCTGGAACCCGGCCTCAAAGCGAGGCTAAAGACCGCCTTGCTTAGCATGAACGAGACAAAACAGGGAGAAGATATTCTGTCCAAGGCCATGATCGATCGATTTGTAATCGGCGACGATCGAGCCTACGATGTTGTCCGTCAGATGCTGGACTCACTTGACAAGAACAGGGGTTCTCAATCCACCCTCCCGACTGGACGATAAGTAGATGCCTAACATAGACCTGCGGATGAAGCTGATGCTCGGCGTTACCTTGATCATGCTGATATCGAGCATCCCATTTATCGTTTTCATACGATCGAAGATGAGCATAATATTGAAGGATGAGCTAAGCCAACGAGGGATCGCGATCGCTCATGACCTGGCCGCTCAAAGTGTTGACCTGATCTTGACCTACAACACCTACCAACTTCACGAACTGGTGCATACCGTCCAATCAAGCAATGGGGACGTCAACTACGTATATATTGTCGATAACAAGAATAGGCTCCTGGTGCATACCTTCGAGGCAGGCTTCCCCAACGACTTGCTGCAAATGGCTAGTTGGTCCCCCGGGGATGGGCAAAGAACTCGCCTTCTTCTCACCGAATACGGCCCTCTTCTGGATATCATGGTGCCTATCTATGGGGGGAAAGCCGGCGTAGCCCACCTTGGACTTTCCTACGCTCGGGTACAAGACACGATCGACAATGCGATCGGCTGGTTTCTGGTGACCGGCGGATCGGGCTTGCTTATCGCCTGGGCGCTGACCTACTTCTCGGTTGGCATGGTGTTGAGACCTCTGGCCAAACTGATGGCGGCCGTCCAGCAGGTGCGCCAGGGCAACTTGAACTGCCGGACGGGAGTCAATACCCGAGATGAGATTGGCCGCTTCGGCTTGGCTTTCGATGCCATGGTCGGGGAACTGGAGCAGTCCCGTGCTGACAATCTGCGATTGGCGAGAGAAGCCAGCATGCTTGAAGCGCAAGCGCAAATGGACAAATTGAGGTCTGAGTTCCTTGCCCGGGCCTCCCACGAGCTGAGAACCCCGGTTGCGGCAATTCAAGGCTACGTCGAGACTTTAATGCGGGAGGACATGCGCATCGATAAAGACACTCAGGTAGTTCTGTTTCAAGATATGGAGCAAATCAGCGACCGTTTAAGCCGTTTGGTTCACGATCTGTTGAACATCTCCAGAATCGATGTCGGTGAGCTAAAGATCAGACAAAACCTGATACCGCTTGAGCCCGCCATCGAGCGAGCGATTCGCCGGTTCGAGATGCAGACGACGGGACACGTCTTTTGGGCAGAGGTCCCTGAGCAACTTCCTCTGGTCTGGGCGGACCCGGATTTGCTCGACGATGTTCTGGATAATCTCCTGTCGAATGCTGTCAAGTACTCTGAGAAAACAACATCAATTACCGTCGCAGTCTACTTTGAGGACTGCTTGGAAACGTCGCCAAGAGAAGCCCCCATGATCATTGTCTCGGTGAAGGATAGGGGCTTAGGTATTCCTAAGTAGGATAGCATAAGTTCTTTTCACTTCTAAGCGACCAATTGCTTTATCGCTTTTGGTGACAAGGATTCGAAGAA
>JAUSEJ010000796.1 GCA_030650265.1 Dehalococcoidia bacterium
ATTTGAGCAGTGGCGAGAGAAGGAGGGCTGTGATAGCCGGGGCGCTAGTAGGACGCCCGTCCCTACTGCTACTTGACGAGCCGATGTCCGGACTTGATCCGCTGGCTCGCCGGGAGTTTGCCGCCATAATCCGCTGCCTGCGCCTCGAGGCGGGCATGGGAATCGTCCTTGTGTGTCACTCGCTAGAGGAAGCTCTATCAGTAGCGGATCGTCTGGTTGTTATGGACAGGGGAACGATCGTTTTCGACGGGAATCGTGCCGATCTAATCCGTCATTCCGACAGCTTTCCTCGCTGGGGTTTGACATTGCCTGTTGGCTTGCAGTTCCTCGAAGCGCTACGATGCTCTCAAACGGGGGTCGGAGGTCGGGGGACGGAGGACAGTGGGCGGAGATTGCCACCCTCGCCGCCGATCCCCGACCCCCGACCCCCTGACGGGATAAGCCCTTTGCACCGTCTCGACCCGCGAACCAAATTCATTGCCGGTCTGGTGTTGACGGCCGGGTTGTTTGCCGCCGGCTCATATCTGCCGTTGCTGTCTTTGGCGTTTTTTGCGGCTTTTCTCTGCTGGTTATCACGTTTTCCGCTGAGAAGCGCGATCGGCTCTCTCAAGCCTATACTTCTCGTCCTCGCCGGCGCCTCTTTCCTTCACCTGTTCGCCAGCCAGGGTCCCTATTATGCCGAATTGGGGCCTTTGAGGCTCAGCCAGCCCGGGCTAGTAGAGGCGGGCCTGGTGGACTTGCGGCTGGCGACTATAATGATACTAGCTGCCTTGCTCACCTGGACGACCTCGCCCATGGCCATGGCAGAAGGAGTTGAGAGATTGTTATCCCCGCTGGCGCGCATCGGTGTCCCAATTCGAGATCTCTCGCTGATGGTTGGCATTGCCTTGCGTTTCGTGCCGACCCTGAAGGCGGAGTTGCAGAGGCTTGTAAAGGTTCAGGCCGCCAGGGGCGTCGATTTCTCGCAAGGTAACTTGATTCGCAGAGCGCGAAAACTGGCGCCGCTGGTGATTCCGCTGATCGTCACGACCATGGAGCGAAGCGACGAACTAGCGATTGCGATGGAGTCCCGGTGTTACAATGGCCAGGTGAGAAGCCGATTTTACCAACTGCGGCTGACCGGCCTGGACGTGGCGATTCTAATTGGCTGTCTTGTCTTTCTTGCTGGTTTGCTCGCGGCTTCTCGCCAGGGCTTGTAGTGTGGGTCATGGCGATAATCGCCGAGACGTCTTCGCCTGTACCTACGATTCGGCACATTTGAAACAAATATACAGGTCCTCTTCTTCCTGCAACCCATACCTGTGAGCGGTCGCCACACCAAACTCACCGGTGAAATTG
>JAUSEJ010000227.1 GCA_030650265.1 Dehalococcoidia bacterium
CTCCAGGTGGTACCGTTTGACAATTGCTGAAGTGTCGAAGTAAAAGACGGCCATCTACAGGCCCGCCTCGCGCTCCTTCTCAATCCATTCTCCAAGTGAGAGATCGCCAAGCTGCTCTCCTAGAGCTTTCCTGAGTTCCTCGAGCGTCATTTGCGGCTCGCCGTATTGTTGGAGCGCCTTATGCGCTGCTTCTTTGGTCTCCTTGAACATAGCCTGGCAAGCCTTCGAGTTCAGGTCAATGGTCCTGATTGTCACACGTGCGCCACCCTTGCTCACCATTTCATCACCCCCGGTTTCTCAGCCAATTGTACATCAACTCTGGCCTAGGCGGAAACATCCAGCTCGCTGCGAGCAAGCAGGTCGGCCGCAGATGCATGCGTCCCACCGGACCCGCGTAGTCCTTTGGCAATGGCAAACGCAACTGCGGGAAGCTGCTATGAGGACCTGGCCACGGCCGCCGGCATCCGGCGGGGTACGCTGGTGCGCATCGAGAAGGGCGACCGGTCCACCCAGATACGAAACCCAGGTGGCGCCGGGCCGGGGCGCTCGGGCGGCCGCCGGCGGGGTTGAGCAGGACGCGCTGTTGCCTTGCGGCCTCCACGATGTCGTAAAGGTACTTCTTCGCCTCAAGCCAGCTTGACTGACAGGGCAAGCCTCATTCGCTCGTAACGCTACGAGACAATCGTACCATTCTCCGGCAAGATGGTAAAGGAACATCTGCGACCGCCACGCCGACCCGGACATCGGACTCGCTGACTCCGCTATCCCGGCTGTCGTCGAGCGAGTCAACGAGACTAGGCGGGCCACCCTTTCATGCGTACGTTTCGAGATAGACTGTGCTACTTTGCCGGTTTCTGCTTCAGGCTGCCTCGTGTCCCGCTAGGCTTATTGGCGGGCTTCACTTTGGCGTGATTGTGGTCCACGGCAGCATTGATAAGAGTCTTTAGCGAGCTCTCATTGATTTTGTCGTCTTTGTAAAAGTCGATAGTTCTCCATTTCTTGCCCTCGAGCCCGTTGTTGAACAGTTTGTCTGGGTCGGGAAGACTTGCACCTTCATAAAAAGTCAACTTAACCTTATCTTTGAAAGCATTTGCGACACAGACTATTCCATCGTGGGACCAGACGGGAGTCCCCATCCATTTCCATTCCTCTACTATTTCGGGATCAGCATCATGGATAATCCTTCTAATGTTGGCAAACGTAGTGCCGCGCCAATCAGTAAGATTTGCAACAAGATCGTCAATAAGTTCACTTGGCTGCATTGCTATATGCCCCTTTGAAGAACTCGGTAATAGGTGCTTGACCTGCATCGGTACGTTTACCATCTAATCAACTGGTTTCGCTTGTGAGGCTTTGAGTATAAAGAAAGGGCGTCCGATTGTCAACCGAACGACCCTCATTTTAGTTCAATCGTGCCTATATTTTATTACCACTGAACGAACACTGGGATGTTCGTTACGAAGTGACGTACGAGCGATACCTTTCCACATTAGTCGTGATCCTTCCGGAACAAGTCCGGCCGCTGATTGCACCATCGAATGACTCTTGGCATTAAGGAATTTGCGGCAATATCGCGTGTTTGCTGGCGGTGTTACAAGCAGATGGCCACCCAGACTGGGCTCGGAGCAGGCAATACCTATGGGCTGCGCAAATCTAACTTTGGTGGAACGAGGTAGGCCCCAGCCCCATCACACTCAAATGCTCACACAATTGGCTGAACTGCGGGCGGTGGCAGGCCAGCTGAATATACGTTCGGCCAACCGTAGCCGGTTGCGGTCAGAGCTTGCCCCAAGGTCAACGACGAACGAGCCGACGGGCAGGCCGGTTGACATATCCCAGTCTCTATACTAAAATACGTATGGTTCACGAAGTAGGCGCGCTATCATCGATAGCTCAGAATGGTCGATCGTCTTTTATGTCGAGGACGACGGGACGAGCCCGGTTGAGGAGTTCCTAACGAGCCTTGATGCCAAGACGCAGCGACGCTTCCGCTGGTCACTCTTGCAGCTATGGATTCGTAACGTAACGGCCCGAGAACCGCTGGCCCGTCATCTGGAAGGGAAGCTCTGGGAGCTTCGTGAAGAAAGTAGCACGAACATCTATCGGGTTATCTACTTCTTCTTCGCTGGCCGGCAGATAGTCCTTCTCCATGGCTTTCAAAAGAAGACCCAGAAGACCCCTCGGCAGGAGATCGATGTTGCTGGCAAAAGAATGGAGCGCTTCGCCAGACGCGAGAGGAGGTGAGATTGTCTATGAGCAAAGAAACAGAACGGGATTTCGTAGTCGAAGGAAAGGCTAGCTACCAGCGCTGGTCGGATAGCCTAGTTGCCGATGAAGAGGGTCGGCGACTATACGAGGAGGCGGCGGCCAAGAAGGAGCTTTGGCTCCAACTGGTGGAAGCTCGCAGGGCTGCCGGTCTTACCCAGACCGAGATGGCCAAGAGGTTAGAGGTATCCCAGGCCCAGATCGCGCGGCTGGAGAAGAGAGGTTATGACTGCTACAGCCTGAACAGCTTGAGGCGGTACGTTCATGCCCTGGGTGAGGGGTACAGTATCGAGGTCACGGTACGTGGGCCGGAGGTTCACGACAGAAAGGGTCACGCGGTTGCCGTATAAGTTCTTGGGACTGGCTGGCTGTGGCGCCAACGAGGAGGCCTCTGTCAGGTGGCTTCGCTGGAAGCCACCTGATATCCTGGGGCTAGATAGCCTTTGAGCGGTCTTTCGAACATCCGCATCAGGATGCGCCACCGGCCTTCTTCCAGGACCGGATCGTGTGATCAAGAGAGTGATGAGATCCGGCAATCGTCGAGCGACCCAGCGAGACCAAGCCGACCCTGGACCGGCGCCACTTCGGCCTGCTACGTCCGCGGCACGTCGACGCTCTCCGGCTCCTCCCCGAGTAGGTCAGAATCACGCCAGGGCCCGCCAGCTGTGTTGCAGAGTGCGCGCCGCCTAGCCCTTCACGTGATTGCCGTATATGCTAACTAATGCGCCCGCGACGCTGTATAATATATGTAAGAAAGCGGAGGAGTGTGTAAAGATGCCGGAATATCGAATGAAGGTTGCGCCCGAAACCGTAGCGTATGCTGACGGGGAAAACGACAAGCTGATAGTGGAGTTCGCAATACCAGGAGCGCCAACGGAGACCATCGATGTGAAGATCCTGGAAGACAGCGTGTATTTGGTAGCACCAGCACGGGACATCGAGTATGTCTCAGCACTGGCTCTAGGTTGGCCAGTGAAACCCGGCAAAGCAGAAGCGACCTACGAACACGGCCTGCTCCGAATCGAGGTGCCCTTCAAGGATCCTATGGAAGACGCTGTTAAGATCGCCATCAAAACCGGCGGGGCGGCCAAGGCCAAGACAATTGCAGCCGGCGGGGCGGAAACCAAACCCAAAGGACTCAAAGCGTGATCGCCATTTGAGGTGTTCGGCTGATTAACGAGACAACCCGGACTCAATGTCCGGGTTGTCTCGTACGGGGGTGTCAACTGCAGTGCCGGCGGTTCGTCTGATAAAGACGGAGATGCCTTTGAAGGAGATTGCTATGGACTATTTGCCTAACGTGTACAAAGGTTTCGGGGAGAAGTTCCCTGGGATCAAGGAGGCGTACGATGCTCTTGCCGTTCGCTGCAATGAATCCGGTCCGCTGGACAGGAGATCGAGGCGACTGGTAAAGCTAGGGGTGGCGATTGGACTTGGTTCCGAGGGTGGAGTGAGATCTCATGCTCGAAGAGCGCTGGAGGAAGGAGTCCCAGCTGCTGAACTCCGCCACGCTGTCCTCATGGCCATCACCAGCGCTGGGTTCCCGGCCATGATTGCTGCCATGCATTGGGTGGAAGAGGTGATTGAGAAATCAGGGCAAGCAGACTGAATACTGTTGCGCAGTGGCGTTTGGCCGGAAGCCACCTCTGCGAGTAGCGCGAATCACCGGTTTGCCCAGCATAATGCCTGGATTGATTTCAATGCTATCGATGACCATTGCATGCTTCCTTTTCACGAGACGTGCAGCTATCGCTCGCGCTGTGCTCCTAGACAATCGCACTATTGTCGGGCAAGATGGCAAAGGAACAACTCCAACGCTTTGCCGGTGTGGACATGGGCTTCGTAGACGGAACGTCCCGGCAATCGTCGAGCGACTCAACGAGACCAGGCCGGCCACCTTGGACCGGCGCCACTTCGGCCTGCTGCGTCCGTGGCATGTGGACGCTCTCCGGCTCTTACCCGAGCGAGTCAGAATCGCGCCGGCCGCCCCCGGCCTTCGTTCAACGGCGTGTCGCCTCAAGCTCCTTGTGGCAGTCGAAGACTCTCAAGGCCCGAGGTAGCCGCCGACAGCGGACGGGTCACCCTGGTTCACATCGAGAATGGCACGCAGTTGCCGAGACACGAGATCTGGGTGGCGCCGGCCGGGGCGCTCGGACGACCGGTGGCGGGGTTGATGGCTGGCAAGGTTTCAACCTGAAGCTCACAGCGGCCGGATTCGTTTGCCGCCTGCATCCTTACCATCGCACAAACGTTGGGTACGTCGCCTTCGTGTGGCAGCCCCTAGAAACGTTGGCGCGTATGGCATGGATCGTGGTCCCGCCGCCCGGCGCAAGATGGCGGTTGACAGATGTATCGTTTGTGATACATAATTTAGTAGACGAGGAAGGGGTGGAGGTAGTTGGTGCTCTGGAGTATGGCATGCCGACTGTCGTCAGTGAAGGCAAGTTCCGGTTTGTGGTCAATTCACGGGAGAACGAGTTCGAGCCTCCACACGTTCACGTCTGGATGGGCAACGAGGATGTGTGCCGGATTGAGTTGAACGGAGGTAGATTCATGGAGGAGCCTCCACCGGGGGAACATCGGAACATCCTGCACGCCTACCGGCGACACGTCGAGCTGATCAGGAAGGCATGGGATAGCATTCACAGGAGATAGATAACATGGGCGCAGTGATGGTGAAGAACGCAGATCGTATGATGACCTCTGCAAACCCCGTGGAGAAAGGGATCGAGCTGGCGTTCGCAGATGGGTGCAGGGGACTGGTCCCCTTTGCGGACATACCGGAGGTGAAAAGCCTACGCGACCTGATGTCCACCGAGCTGCCGAACCCTTACCAGTTAGTCCTTCGCAACTCTTCTGGCGAGACTATTGATTTGCCCTGGGACTTCGCTCGCCTCTACTGCGATCCGTCCTACAGGTCGCGGGTGGAGGCTCTCGGAGCTTTGGGCAGGCAATCGCTTGGTACCCGTGTTCGCCAACTTAGGGAGGCTGCTCACCTGACCCAGGAGGACCTGGCCACCGCCGCCGGCATCGGGCGGGTTACCCTGGTGCGCATTGAGAACGGCGACCAGTCACCGAGATACGAGACCTTGGTGTCGCTCGCTGGGGCGCTCGGGCGTCCGGTGGCGGAGTTGGTGGCGGGCGAGGCCGGTGGCTGAAACTTGCGCAGGTGGCCCGATGTGTGTTCCCCGCCAGGATTGAGTGCAGAAACCCTATCCTTCCAGGGTCGGCCTCCGGCTGACGCGCACATGGCCGGGTTGGACTACCACGAAGGAACCGGTTAGCGCCTCGCCGTGTGATTCTGCGAGCTGAACAACCGTTCGTGCCAGTGTGTCGCGGGCGTCGCCGGGGAAACGAATTAGGACCACGCCGGCTGACTCTGCCTGACTCACGAAGACCAGCCAGCCAAAATCTTTATCTTCTGTGAGCAGGACACGCTGTTGCCTTGTGGCCTCCGAAACCACCTCTCGGTCATTGGAGCCGGGCATCAACTCGCTAACGGCTAGAACGTCGTGCCCGGCTGCCCGCAAGGCGCGGACGACAGCAAAGTCAGTGCTCTCATCGGCGAGAAAACGCAAGGCAGAGTTGCCGGTTAGCTTGTCTGCAGGAGAATGGTCTCGTGAGCCACGGAATCGGCGGCATACGCCAGGGCTGCATGGAT
>JAUSEJ010000806.1 GCA_030650265.1 Dehalococcoidia bacterium
GTTGGCGAACCGACAGGTGCTTTGGTAGCGCCGGGAACTGCCGTCGAAGCGCCTGATGGTACTGATGTATCATTGCAGGACGCAACGAGGACTAGGGCGACAACCATCACAGTCGTCAATGATAGACCACGCAGAACAGAACGCTGTGTCATGAATCACCTCCATACTAATTTCGGACCCCTGAATTCCCTAACCACAGCCACGCTACCTTTTTGGCGGCTTCACTGGCAGCGGTCAGGTTCACTAATCCTGGGCTCCCCCCAACGCTTCGGGTCAACGAAGAGAACTAGCGTCATTGCCTTGCGAACTCTCATCCCCATTTTCAAAAGGGCAAGAATTCACGATGTCGTCCTTGACCATTCAATTGTGCAAAGAATTTGTGCGGTCGTCTTTGACACATCAGACGGATCAATAGAGCATTGAGAGTAGGCGGCTCGCAAAACGGTTCAAGTCCGCTCTCTTCTATGTCATGCCAAACTAATCTGCTTTGCCAAATCACCTCCCTTTCCGAGCCAATCTCGAAATTGTCAACCTGGACTGTCGAATCAACGAGTGCCGGGCGCCGGGACGAGACAGATCTTCATAGCCTTTCGCTCCATTATTAGTTGAAAGGCTTTCTCGTAGTCCTCGAGTGGAAGAACATGGGTGATTATCTTGCTGAGATCTATGGCCTTGTGCGCTACCAGGTCGATGGCTCGGCGCCATGTTTGAGGCACCCGGCCAGCCGAACCCACGATATTGATCTCTCCTAGTATCAAACTATGACTGATCGAGGCTCTGGTCAAAGTGCCGACGGCGACGATCTGCCCGCCTTTGCGCACGACTTTAAGGGCCTGGTCGAGAGAGTCCGAGCCGCCGGCGAAGTCAAACACCACGTCGGCGCCAATTCCAGCCGTGAGGGAACGTACCGCATCCTCGAGGTTACCGCCGGCTATCTCTACTGTGTGGGCGCCAAGGTCAGCGGCGAGTTTCAGCCTGCCCCGGCTTGTCTCGCGTCCAGCTACGACCAAGGTGCGGATGCCGCTGAGCTGAAGCAGCATAGTAGCCAGTATGCCAAGCGGTCCCGGACCGATAACCACGGCGCTGTCACCGGCCTTGCAATGGCTCTGCTCCAGGGCATGAAGTGAGGTACCTAGCGCCTCAAACATGGCGGCTTCAACAAACGGCATTTCCTTGGGGACCTTGTGCAACTGACGCGAGTTTACGAGCGCGAATGGGGCAAAACCACCATCCCTCGTCACTCCCAAAGTTCGGTCGGATTTTGTCTGACAGAAGTTTGGTTGGCCTCTCAAACAGTAGTAGCAGACGCCACAAGGATGGCCAGGCTCACAGGCAACGCGATCTCCCTCTTTAAACCCGACGACGTCTTTGCCTATCTCCCGCACCGTGCCGGCAAACTCATGTCCCATGATCCGCGGCCAGCCGAACCGCGCCATCCTAATCATGTGCGGTTCATGGGAGTTGTACATATTCACGTCAGCGCCGCAAATGCCGCAGGCGCCCACCTCAATGAGGACATCTTGCCCGTCCTTGAGGGTGGGAATTGGCTTTTCGATCAGCTTTAGGCCCGGGTTGGCGTCAACTTTTGCCACAGCCAGCATGTCTTCTATCCTACTTTCGCTCGCTGCACATTGCTAATTGAGCGTGATGGGCTTTGTTATGGCGGGATGCCCCACACCCATGGTCGGAACAAACGTTGTATGTAATCCGGAAGGTCCGCCTGCCACTATGATAACCAGGTCATCGGGACTGCCAGTCAGGGGCACCATGCCGTCGAACACCAGCCCGAGAGAGCGCTTGATATCGGCCACGTCATCGGGAAACCAATCTACAGGCAGGCGACCTTGCTCCCAGAGAATTCGTTTGACGTCCTTTTTTGAATAGCCCGCATCGGCGCACA
>JAUSEJ010000822.1 GCA_030650265.1 Dehalococcoidia bacterium
GGTGCGATAGCGACCGGAATCGCCGATCGAATGCCCGTAGTGACGATATGTCTTGCAGTCGAGAAGAGACGGCCCAAGACCGGCGCGCGCCCGTCCTATCTCTTCTTTGGCAGCCCCATACACGGCGAAGGCGTCGTTGCCATCCACGACCACGCCGGGGATGCCGTAGCCGGCGGCGCGGTCGGCCACATCGGTGATGTTCTGATGGCGGATCTGGCTTGTGGAGATGGCGTAGCCATTGTTCTCGCAAACGAAGATGACCGGCACCCTCAACACGGCGGCTAGATTGATCGATTCATGGAAAGTTCCCTGGTTTGAGGCGCCATCGCCGAAAAAGGAGACGGCGACCGCGTCGCTCTTTCTGTATTTGGCGGCAAAACCGGCGCCCACAGCGATGGGTAATCCGGCGCCCACTATCCCATTCGCGCCAAGGACACCGATTCCGATGTTGGCGATGTGCATGGAGCCGCCTTTACCCTTGCAGTAGCCGGTGGTCTTGCCGTATAGCTCTGCCATCATCTTATTCAGATCCCCTCCCTTGGCGATGACATGACCGTGGCCGCGATGGGTGCTGCCGACGTAATCAGCAGGCCCAAGGTTGGCGCAAACGCCGCAGGCCACAGCCTCTTCACCGGCGTAGAGGTGAACGGTTCCGGGCAGTTTCCCCTCGAGGAAAAGCTCGGCCACCCTCGTTTCGAACTGCCGGATGGTCTGCATCTTGGTGTAGATCCAGATGAGAGTATCGCGGTCAACGTCCATTCTCTTCTCCTCTTGCTGTGTCCCAACCAGCATTGATGGGAGCTAACAGGTGCCTGTGCATTTAACTAGTAGTATTGGAGCAGTTGAATGGCGGAGCACTCTCTCGGCGACGCTGCCAAAGAACCAGCGCTTGATGCCAGACCGACCATGAGAAGCCATGATGATCAGATCGGCGCCAACAGCTTCCGCTTCGTCGATGATCAGCTCCGCCGCATTGCCCACCTTCACTTCTTGCTTGACAACATTGACCCCTTTTTCCCGCAGAGAGGCGGCAGTCTTCTCTATGTAGACCTTTGCTGCCTCAATAGACTCGTCCAGCAAACGGCCGTAGATTTCGCTGGTCGAGAAGCCGGAGGGATCGTCGCCGGCCATGATGGGCTGGGCCGCTTCAAATAGTACTACTTCCGATCCGTATTTCTGCGAGATATTTTCGACGTGTGCCAGGGCTTCTTCAGCCAAAGAGGAACCGTCGAGCGGGACTAGTATTTTCTTATACATGTGATCGAGCTCCCCCTAATCCGTATTCTGCATATGCTCACGCTATCACTATCATACAGGTTTGTCAATGATTGCCGAAGCCCACAATTGCGACGGGTCAAGGCTGCGCAAGCGCATTTTCAATCCGAGTCAGCCCTTCGAGGAGGACTGAACGCGGACAGGCGATGTTCATGCGCACGAATCCTACCCCGCCCGGGCCAAAGGTGGCGCCATCGTTCAGGCCAACCCTGGCTCGTTTGATCATGAACTCACGCACCCTTGCCGGTTCCACGCCAATGCCGCGGCAGTCAAGCCACATTAGATAAGTCGCCTGCGGCCGGTGAAATTCGATTCGCGGAATTCGCTCCCGGATGAAATTATCCAGAAAACTTACGTTTCCTTCGAGGTATACCAGCAGTTGCTCCAGCCAGTCCTCACCGTAGCGGTAGGCTGCTTCCAACCCGACCATACCAAATATATTGGCGCCACCGCCGACGTTCTGCGACATGTTTTCGTAGAGGGAGATGAGCCTGGGATTGGGAATAATGGCCACCGAGGTACTGAGGCCAGGCAGGTTGAAAGTTTTGCTGGGAGCGATGAAGGTTACTGTGTTCCGGGCAAACTCGGCGGAAATCGAGGCGGTTGGCGTATGCTTTGCCCCGGTGTAGACAAGATCCGAGTGTATCTCGTCCGAGACCAGTATCACGTCGTGCTTCAAGCAGAGTTCGCCTATCCGGACGAGATCCTCTTTCGGCCACACGTTGCCTGTGGGGTTGTTGGGATTACAGAGGATCAGCATCTTCACCCGGGAATCAAACCTTTTCTCAAGATCCTCGAAATCCATGGAGTACCGCCCGTTCTCCACTTTGAGGGGACTGTCGACGATTTGGCGGCCGTTGTTGCGAATGACGTTGAAGAACGGGAAATAAACGGGTGATTGAACGATGATCTTATCTCCTGGCTGGCTGAAGGCCAGGACAGCGAGTTTCAGCCCCGGCACGACCCCGGAGCAATGGGTGAGCCAGTCTTTTTCTAGTTGCCAGCCGTGTCGCCGCTGCATCCAGTTGATAATGGCCTCGTAGTAGGTAGGCGGCTTGAGCGCATAGCCGAAAATGCCATGCTCGGCTCTCTTCTTGATGGCCTCGACAACCGCCGGGGGACAGAGAAAATCCATGTCGGCCACCGGCATAGGCAGCACGTCTTCATCGCCGTAGGCGGCAAGACGTCCGTCCCACTTGGCCGAATTAGTGCCCGTACGGTCGATTACACAGTCGAAATCATATTTCATTGCCAGACACCTCATCCGTATTCTACCAGGTTTCTCCGGTTGGTGTGGGGCGCCAAAGCTATTCGGTCCGAGATCGATACTATGGTCTTATAACACTATAGTCTATATACGTTGTGCTATCAATGGTATAGAGTGGCTAGAGGTAGTCGATTCAAGGAATCGGCGCAATGGTTGGGCGGCTAGACCGATTCGCTACTTCCCGAGAAGTCAGGCATCCTTCCGTTGAGGGACCACCAACGGTGAAAGTAGCAGGACGCCAGCCGTACAGTCACATCTCCCATTGGTCCTTCAGCCTAAGCAGGGCTAGGTTGAGGGCCCAGGGTTACCTTCAGGGTGGGACGAATCAGTCCAGTCCCGCAATGAATCAGCAGTAGT
>JAUSEJ010000828.1 GCA_030650265.1 Dehalococcoidia bacterium
GTTGGAGAAGCAAATGACCCGCGCCCAGCAGGGCGGGGAGGTCGACGACATTGACGCCAGGGAGGTTCAGGACCTGCTCGGGGACGAAGCGCAACAGACGCTGGAGCAACTGAAGCGTCTGGCCGACATGCTCGAAGAGGCCGGCTATCTTCGCATGAACGGCGACAAGATGGAGCTAACGCCCCGCGGCATACGGAAGATCGGCCAGAAGGCCCTGCAAGACATCTTCGCCAAAATCCAGAAGGACCAGTTCGGCAAACACGAGACCGACTGGAAGGGCACCGGCGGCGAGAGGTCCGACGAGACCAAGCAGTACCAGTTCGGCGATCCCTTTGACCTCCACCTCGAACGCACTCTCATGAACGCCTTGCGCCGGGACGCCAGCGGTCCACCGCTGAAGATCTCGCCAGACGACTTCGAGGTCTACGAGACGAAGCATTTTGCCCAGTCGGCGATCGTCCTCATGCTCGACGTAAGCTTCTCTATGGGCCAGAGCGGGAGCTTCTTCGCCGCCAAGAAGGTAGCCGTGGCGCTAGACAACCTGATCCGCAGCCAGTTTCCCAAAGATGCCCTCTATATTGTGGCTTTCTCCCTCTACGCCAAAGAGTTGAAGAGAGACGCCCTGACCTACGCCAACGTGGACGAGTACGCCTACGGCACCAACATGCAGCAGGCCTTCCAGATCGCCCGTCAACTACTCTCCAATCACAAGGCGGGAAACAAGCAGATCATAATGGTCACCGATGGCGAGCCCACGGCTCACTGCGAGGGGGGCAGGGCCTACTTCCAGTACCCACCCAGCCCGCGGACCATCGACCAGACCCTGCGCGAAGTCAAGCGCTGCACGAAGCAGGGCATAATGATCAACACCTTCATGCTGGACTCCAACTACTACATGATCGAGTTCATCGATATGGTTACCAAGATCAACCGCGGCCGGGTCTTCTACACCACACCCGATAAGCTGGGCGAATACATCCTCGTCGACTACATGTCCAGCAAGAAGAAGCACATTGCCTAGTCATTGGCCTTCTGTCATCTCGTAGGAATGCTTGCTACCGCCGACCAAAGTTTGGGAAGACAAGTCGCGCTCCGGAGAATATCGTTCCGCTTCAGCCCACAAGCCCAATTTGGCGGGCTCAGAATCTCACTCGTGGTCCTCTGTGGTCGATCCAGCCCGTCGATCCACCGCCACGAATTCCTTCGCGGGGTACGCCCACTGCTCGACATTCTGATACCAGAAGACGAGTATTGGCAAGCCTAAACGCTTGACAGCAGCCAATAATGAATGTACATTATGAGCGTGATTCGAGGCGTCCCGGACAGAACTCTGCATTTTGAACACTGAGGTAGACCGGATGGATAGGAATCCAGGTGATGTCCTGGCATAGGCGGAGCGAGATTGTGTCTGAGCTACTTGCTGACAAAGTAATTCGCAAAATTGACGAGGCAGCGGAGTTGTACCACCGCCTTGTCATATTGGCGGCCCCTGCCGGTGCGGGCAAGACCGCCGCGCTCCAAGACGTTCATGAGCGCAGTGGGGCCCCGCTGGTCAACGTCAACCTCGAACTTTCTCGGCGGTTGCTCGACCTCTCCGAACGCCAGAGGGCGCTGCAGGTGCCCCGCCTACTCGCCGAGATCGTTGAGGCCACGGCGACCGATGTGATGCTGCTGGACAACATCGAGGTTCTCTTCGATGTCTCGCTAAAGCAGGACCCCTTGCGGCTCCTGCAGGGGCTCTCACGCAACACGACGGTAGTGGCAGCCTGGAGTGGCGCCGTCGATGGTGAGCACTTGGTCTACGCGAGGCCTGGTCATCCCGAATACAGACGATATCCCATACAAGATCTCTTGTTAGTGACCTCGGAGGAACCCGCATGAGGACGAGGAACGAAGCAGCACGGGGGAATGAACGATGAAATACGGAGACCTGATTCAGTTCGAGCCAATCGAGTCCGTGGTCCAGCTTCGGGACGCCGATAAGGCCGCAGCTGCCCGGCAGCTTGTCCAGACCTACGTTATCTCCGAGGAAATGGCCGAGAAGCTGGTTAAGCTGGTCATTCCTCAGCTACAGTTCGATCAGCCCCTTGATAATAAAGGCCTTCTGGTCGTCGGGAATTACGGCACCGGCAAGTCGCACCTCATGTCCGTGATCTCTGCCCTGGCCGAGAACGGCGATCTCACCACCCAACTGAACGACATGAGCGTGGCGATCGCCGCTAGCAAGATAGGCGGCCGCTTCAAGGTGGTCCGAACCGAGATCGGCGCGACTACCATGTCCCTGCGCGACATACTTGTGGCCGAGCTGGAGGAGCACCTTGCAGCGATGGGTGTGTCCTATTCCTTTCCGCCTTCGCACAAGGCGCCCAACAACAAGCGCGCCTTCGAGGAATTGATGTCCGCCTTTCACCAGGCGTATCCCGACCACGGACTCCTCCTGGTTGTGGACGAACTGCTAGACTTCCTGCGCACGCGCAAGGACCATGAGCTGATCCTCGACCTCAACTTCCTGCGCGAGATCGGCGAGGTCTGTAAGGACTTGCGGTTTCGCTTCATCGCCGGCGTCCAGGAAGCCATCTTCGACAGCCCCCGCTTCTCATTCGTGGCCGACAGCATACGCCGGGTTAAGGACCGCTTCGAGCAGATTCTCATCGTCCGCAAGGACGTCAAGTTCGTGGTGGCCGAGCGTCTTCTCAAGAAGACCACCGACCAGCAGTTGAAAATCCGGGATTACCTGACCCCCTTCGCCAAGTTCTACGGCCGCATGAATGAGCGTATGGACGAGTTCGTGCGCCTCTTCCCCGTGCATCCCGACTATATCGATACTTTTGAACGAGTCACCGCCGTGGAAAAGCGCGAAGTGCTCAGGACCCTGTCGCTGGCCATGAAGAAGCTGCTCAACCATGATATCCCTGGTGATTGGCCGGGAGTCATTGCCTACGACGATTACTGGACAATGTTGCGAGAAAACCCGTCCTTCCGGGCAGTGCCGGACATCAAGGCTGTCATTGATTGTAGCCAGGTCCTCGAATCCCGCATCCAACTGGCCTTTACCCGCCCGGCTTACAAGCCAATGGCCTTGCGGCTTATCCAGGCGCTGTCGGTCCACCGCCTCACGACAGGCGACATCTACGCCCCTCTGGGCGCTACGGCGGAGGAACTACGCGACGGCCTGTGCCTCTACCAGCCGGGCATCGAGGAACTGGGCGGTGTTCCGGCCGACGACCTGCTCACTCAGGTTGAGACGGTCCTGCGGGAAATCCACAAGACGGTGAGCGGGCAGTTCCTCTCATCCGATCCCGATAACCGCCAGTACTACCTGGACCTCAAGAAGACGGATGACTTCGACGCCCTGATCGATAAGC
>JAUSEJ010000839.1 GCA_030650265.1 Dehalococcoidia bacterium
GTCCTCCCGGCGCGCCTCAGCTCGACGTGAAGTCGACTCCTTTCGGCGCTGCCGCCCTTCCGACTCTGCCTTCTCCTCTACTCGCTCTATTTCTTCAGCCCCACCCTTACCGGGAGGATTGCTCTTCTCTTTTCTTCTCACCATCGCCTTTTCCCCTTTTCCCTCCTTCTGCCGAAGGACCTCCTTCAGATGAAGGACCCCGAAAGAAAAGGCTTCCCCGCCCTAGACACAGCTCGAGCCACACGGAAGGGACCAGGTAAGTCGCAGATAATCAGCAGTCAACCATTAGCGCTGATCGTCCTTCCGCTGAAGGACTACATGGTCCTCGCGCCTGGAGCGATATCTCGGGTGGAGAAGCCTGCCGGCCGGGCCCATCCCGCTCTTGTGCGGCTAAGCCCGTATGCCGTTATACCCTCGCCACGCCTCGTCACTAATAAATTAGCACATATGTTCTAATTTGTCAAGGGGTTTGCTTTACTTTGCGGATTTATTTCCCAAGATGTTGTGGTCGCAGTGAACAGCCGGCGAGAGAGGTTTACGGCAAAGGCAAGGCGATAGCCAAGGCGATGTAAAAGCTTCTCAGGGGCCGCCCATCAACTCCGGCCGCAAGGACAGGGTACGGACGCAGTAACGTGACGCCTGACGCCGCGCCGCCAGGGTAATGTGAAGAGGTTCGGCAACACCGACTGGCAAACCATGGTTCCGATAACAATGCTCTTGGACCACTATGTGGACCCGGTATTTTGCCAATCAAGCGTCAAATTTCTGGGAGTGGTTCTGATAATGGGGGTTATCAGCTGGTATTCTCCATCTTCCCGCTTCTCAACCTTTGCAGACAACATCTTTCCGTAAGGTGGGATCGTTATATCGTGGTCAAGCAAGAGCGAGGGCTTGTTGCCGCTATTAACTAACTCGGCGGCTTTCTCCAAAGCTTCGGGAGTAATTCGTTCATTTTGGGCGTCAATATGTGTGGTGGCAATAATATTCTGAGTCTGTATTACTCCCACCAAAGAAGATGAGGTAGTAAGTGCTGCAAGGCCTACTGCTGCAAGACCTACCTGTGGCGCAATCTGAATTCCAGGTGATAACTTAATCGAGCCGAGTCGGCCACCACCAAGAGGCTTCACAATACTTTGATTGCGGGTGATGTATTTTTCTGACATACCGTTTCTCCTGTGAACGAATGACTTTGATGTAGGTGTAGCACCCAACAGTACTGCTTGCCGTGATTATATACCCATCGGCCAGCCACCTCAAGACTTTTACGGAAGTCCGTTCCGCTGGATCCGATAAATGGACGTTATCGGAAGTGCGCCTCGTTTTCCTGAAGAGAGTCGGGTGTCTCGTGCTAGGTTTTAAAGACAAGTCGGCTGGGCTAGCGGCTGGCTTAGAAAAGCCAAACCAGAACACCGGGGAGATCTTCGTCGATGGGCCCCACAGCGAGCTATGGGTACGCCTAACAGCCGAGGCGCCAGATATTCTGGACACACTAGCCACCCTTGACCCGGAGCGGCCGCAATGGGGCGGATCTCGGCGATGCCCTGAGCACCCCGAGGCCGCGCTAATACGGAAGACGACCTTGACTTGCTCCGAGTGCGGCCGGTTAGTCAACGAACAAATTACCACCATGAGGCCAGCTACCGTAATCGCATCTTGCGACGGGGGGATAGGCGATACCAAAACACTATTCACCGAGGGGGAATCTGTAGAAGTGCCCCCCCGTGATCACATCTATGGGGTGAATATTTTAACTTCACTCCCCACCGATAGGCCTGTTGAAGTGGGCGACCTAGTGAACCGCACAAACTCTTCCGGAGACTTGCAAAACATCGAACCCCAGCGAGTGATCGGATTTGAAAGTCTAATCTGGCTTTCACCTTAGACTAATGAGGTTCTAACTTTGCGGGTTTAATATGGAATCAATGCGTAGGCATGGCAAGGTTTCAAAGAGCCAATTGATTAGAGAGGTGAATCCAATGGCGAAAGATCCAGTTTGCGGCATTTGCGGCATGCAAGTCAACGAAAAATCATCACCTTCAGTGATGCACGGAGGCCAGAAGTACTACTTCTGCTGTGATGGCTGCAAGGCCACATTCGAGAAGGATCCGGCAAACTTTGTTGGCAAGCAAAGTGCTGAACCCAGTCATGGACACGCTGGGCACTAGCGGCCATGTACGAACGGTTGTTGCGCCCGCCATCAAGACTGTCGATGTAGTGATGCCTACCAAAAGCGGGGTGGTAATCCGAAAGCGTTGCATAAGCCAGCCCACGAAACCGCAGGCAGTTCTGCTGCAGAGGCTGCGACTGGGTGGGACCAGCGGCCGATCTCCGGTTCATAGGCAACTACGGCAGCTATTGGAGCGATGATAGCCGAGGCTGGCGGCAGTGCCCGGAGTGCGGCCGGGACCACCGGGGATACCTCTTTTTTGCCGTGGTGAGAGACTCTGGGAAGGGCGGCGGGGGGAAGCTGGTCGGCAATTGGCAGCAGGGGGCACGTCGTAATGTTTCGAAATACTGTCATGCCGGCCCGTCAAGTGCAACGCGTTGTTAGCCCGCGTCGCCATCCCTGCGTGACGGCCCTACCTCCCCGACTTCCTTCGATTGTCATCCTTGCACAGCATCTGGCAGTTTACCGCGTTGGGTTTCTCGCCCTCGCTCCACGCGCCGGACTGTTGCACGCCCATATTATCGATTACCTTTGGCCCGATTGTGGGTAATGCAGAGCATCTGGCAGTTCTTGGCCGAACTTTCGCCGCCTTTGCTCCACGCGGAAACGTGGTCGGCGTCCATTTCGTCGAACTTATAGATTCTGCTCTTGTTCGCGTTGTTTCCTATCGCGCATAGCGGACAGTTGGACGCGCCCTTGGCCTCGGCTGATTGCTTCTGCTTGGCGTATGCGGCGCGCTTTACCTTGTCATCGAACACCCGAACCGCCAACAACTTCTTGTCTGCCGAACCGCCCAAGAGATACTCGAAGATTCCTTTCCGATTCGTCACATAAGAATCAGCGGCGAGCCCGTTCAGATCGGTGGCCATCTTCTTCCGATCGTGGGGCTTGCCATGATACTCCTCGTAAAGTCTGCCCCACTCCAATCCGCGCATTTCTGGGAGAACGTCGATAAACACGGTTGAAACCCAGTCGATCACGCTGTTGAAGTAGGTCTTCAGCTCATTGATGTTATTGTCGTTGCGATGCTGGCTCATGTAGCCGCCGATATCGCCTTTGCTCGCCCAGTCCAGCGCGCGCTCCAAGAACTCCTGCCGGTTTGCGCTGCCCCTGATATATGCGCTCCATTTTTGGATGTTCGAGTTCTGGCTATTGCTGAACTCGGCCTTCGCAAGCGTCACGAACGGCCCGGAATAGATAGCGTTCAGGAGCTCCTGCGGGTTGAGAGGCACGCCTGCGATGTTGATAGTCTCAAACCACTGCTTGATCTCGGTCTCCGTGCCTTCGCACTCGTAGATCAGCAATTTCGAGTCCCGAATCCTGGCTTGTTGGTCGGCGGGCAGGCTGTCGAAGTTCTTCGGATTGCCGTTATCCATGATCGCGAACTTGTTCGTCACGAACCGCCCGATACTCGTGATCCTCTGCTGGCCGTCCAGCACCTCGAACCTATCCTCCGCGACTTTGTTGAAATAGATCAGCCCCAGCGGATACCCCTTGAGAAGGGAGTGGATGACCGCCTGCTCTTTGTTGCCGCCGCCGTCGGCATAGATGTAGTTCCGCTGGTACTCCGGCTGAATGGTGAGCTTTCCGCCCAGCCCGAAGAGGCCCTTTCCCTCCAATTGGTTGTACACAAACCCGCCGCAAATGTCGGCGACGGTGATGTCGGTTCTCAGGGTGGTCTTCACCTCGTGGTTCCATTTGCGGGCTTGGCGCGGCGGCGGATGAGGAGCCTTGCATACAGCTGGATGAAGTTCTCAGTGCCGACGCGGTAGTATGTCCGGCCGGTCGGGCGCTCGCTAACCTTAATGGCCGGGCCATCATTGAGCTTTGACACTAGCGACTCACTTCCGTCTTTGCTGACCTGAGTCTGCATGGGATACGTCTTGTATGCACCGCCATGCCAGGTCTTGGTAATCCCTAATATCTCGAACTGATCAGGGTTGTACTTGTCAAGGAAGGTGATGGGGACGCCCATAACGCCGTCGTAGTCGCCGGGAATAGCGTCGGTGAACGACACGTCGATCGCATCGTAGTTGTCGTACTGGTCGTACGCCTTTCCTTTCAGTTTCTTGTTGTACCGAAGATTGTCCGAAATGCTCATGAGCTTCAACTCCTCATGGCGGCGCCCATGGTCCAAGTTGGTGTACCAGCGGACGCCCTTGACGCGGATGTACTTGACGCCATTCTCGTCGATCCGCCAACCCGCCGCGTTCAACGGATAGTGGTCTGGAACGCGGAACTCGCGGTCGCCGCTGTGGATGGTAACGCCCATCCATAGCCTGTCGCCCTTGATGAGCGGGAAGATCTCTTTGTACGTGATAGCCTGGACATTACCGATGATCAGAAACCGCTTCTCGTTCTCGACGAGCTGGGCGACGTACTCGCGGAAGAGCGAAAAGGGCGGGTTGGTCACGACGATGTCCGCCTCTTTCAGGAGCGCGATGCACTCGGGGCTGCGGAAATCGCCTCCGGGGTACTTGTCGCAGCCTCTCAACGCTTTCCGGGCGGCATTATTGCGCTTGAGGAAAAGCTCCACGTCGGTCACGTTCGCAGCGCCGTCGCCGTCCTCGTCTTTCACACAGTCGAGGATGACGGCGAGTGCCTTGGGCTTCTGGCGCTTGCCATTCCCCTCGTTGTATTCCGGGAACAAGGTGCCCTGGCCGGCGATGGGCGAGCCGTC
>JAUSEJ010000857.1 GCA_030650265.1 Dehalococcoidia bacterium
GCGGCCACTGGCCGGTGAGAACGCGAGAGACCTCTTGCGCCACCCTCAGGCGCAGGTCGGCAAAGGCGGCGTCCGAATAGGAGGCCATGTGGGGCGTGGCGATGAAGTTTTCCAGCTTGAACAGGGGATTGTCGGGATCTGGCGGCTCCTTTTGGAATACGTCGACGGCGGCCCCGGCAATCCAGCCTTCATTCAAAGCTTGCAAGAGGGCAGCTTCGTCGACTACAGGTCCGCGCGAGGTGTTGACAAAGTAGGCGCCGGGCTTCATCTGCCGGAAACGACCGGCGTCGAACAGGTGCCGGGTCTCCTCGTTTAGCGGGGTATGCACCGAGACATAGTCGGATTCCGCCAGAAGTCGCTCGAGGCTGGTGAACTCCACGCCGTACTGCCCGGCTATTCCGGCGGAAACGTAGGGATCGTAGACCAGTACCCTCAGTCCGAAGACCTTTGCCTTGACCGCCACGGCCCGGGCTAGCCTGCCGAAAGCGACGAGGCCCAGAGTCTGCCCCTGAATCTTGCCCATCGGCGAGCGTTTCGACCTGTCCCAGCGCCCCGACTTGACCGAATTGCTCAGCAGACACAGCTTCCTGGAACAGGCGAGGATTAGCATCAGGGTATGGTTGGACACCTCTTCAATGCAGAAGTCAGGCACATTGGCCACAGCGATGCCGCAATCCGTGGCGGCGTCGAGGTCCACCGTATCCACCCCAACGCCGTAGCGAGCGATCACCTTGCAGTTAGTTAGAGATTCCAGAACCCGGCGAGTAAGTTGGGCCCCTCCGTTCAGTATTCCGTCGACGTGTCTCCCGGCCTCGATCAGGTCGTCCTCACCTGGCCCGTTAGACATGACGATCTCAGCGTTGACCTTCGCCAGTTCCGCCTTCTCGTCCTGTATTCCCGCCCCGGAGCGGGCATCGGTATGGAGAACGGTGAATCTTGCCATGTCATCCCCCTATCCCATCCAATTGGCGTTTAGAACCTCCAAAGTTGTGACTAGTCTGAGTTTCCCTTGATATTCATTGTAGCAGTCCAAAGGGTCGGAATCAACACACCCCGGCTGCTGAATCTCAACCAATGCTTTGACAAGAATTGTCAAACTTGGGTAATTTCCACAAATGTTGCGGCCTACCCATCAACGTTTTCTCTGAAATGGTGGCGACTGGTGTAGCGACCGCCCGGTACAGCGCCAGTTCAGCGTAGCTCAGGCCAAACCGATCGCCAAACAGCGGCTGCCAGTCCTCCTGGGTCCAATC
>JAUSEJ010000864.1 GCA_030650265.1 Dehalococcoidia bacterium
CTTTCAAACCGTGTTGTGGAATCTCGGCGTCGAAGTGAGCCCGAACAGAGTCCTGCCCATCGGTCTCGGACTACTCTATTACTACATGGGCATCTTGATGTAGCATGCCAGGCGGAACTACTTTATTGGCATCAGAACTCCCTGGACGCTCAGCAGCGACAGGGTATGGGATAAAACCCATAAGCTCGGCGGAAAGCTGTTCAAGATCGCCGGCGTCGTGGTCCTTCTTGGCGCGGCTTTCCAAAAGTATGCCGTCCTGTTCGTACTGATCCCTGTCATCCTGGTGGCGGCCTATACGGTGGTCTATTCCTATTTGGAGTACCAAAAGGAGCAGAGGGAGACAATCTAGTCGCCATCTTGTCGGGATAGACGCCAACCGGCGGGCAGGGTCGGGTCTGAACCGCAGATTAATCGGATTTAGGGATTTCGCAGACCACCTGGGGGACCGACTCACCACGGAGGCAGGGAGACACGGAGAGATTTTATTGGTTTCCGCTCCCGTGTTGTGCTGGTCCTCACTTCCTATCGAACAACTCGTGTTGTATCGCGTTCCCAGAATTGGCATGGTAGCTGACCAGTCAAGAATATGATATTCTAGTTATTAAGCAAGGGCAGGGGTTATTCGTTGGCTAATGTGGTGAGCTCAAATGGGCGGATTGTCATATCGAAAGAGATTCGGGATAAGCTCGGCGTGAAACCAGGGTGGATCGCGATCGAATGCCTTGTGGAAGAGCATGTGGAGGTCTACTTCATTCCCCCAGAGCACCGCCGGTCACTCAAAGGTAGCCTTGCGTCTCATATAGGACATCACATTCCACCCGGCGAGGAATGGGACATAGCCAGGGATTGTGCATGGAGGAGAGAGGCGCTCGGGGAACATGGTTGACCCGCGTCCCTCTCCGTGATAGTATGATGCCGCCGGGATGGTTGATAGAGAATTGGATCACGATAGGAGATATTTAGATGCTTTTCGAACCACTGGAAATCAAGGGGCTCAAACTCAAGAATAGAATCGTCATGGCGCCGATGGCCACGAACTTTGGTCTGCGCTCGGAGAGGGCGATTACCTACTACACGGAAAGGGCTAAGGGCGGCGTCGGTCTGGTTATTGCCCAGGGGACGCCGATCAGTATTTTCCAATCGCAATCGTTCTTGGCAGGAGTTGCCAAACTGGTCGATGCCATTCATGCGGCGGGGGCCAAGGCGGCGATCCAACTGTGGTGGGGAAACGAGTTGCCTTCGGGTGAGGCGGTGGCGCCTTCCGCTACGGGAAACATGAGGGAGATCACCAGGGAGGAGATAGCGGACACTGTTCAGCGGTACGCCTTCGCCGCGGGAAAGGCCAAGGAAGCCGGTTTCGACGCTGTGAACATCCACGGCGCTCACCAATACTTCTTGCACCAGTTCTTTTCGCCCCGCACCAATCAACGCACCGACGAGTACGGTGGCAGTCTCGATCGACGTATGCGCTTTGCCGTGGATATCGTGGCCGCGACACGAGCCGCGGTGGGAGACGACTATCCGATCATGTATCGCCACAGCGCCAGGGAATATTTCGCCAACGGCATCACGATCGAGCATACGAAAGAATTCGCCGTAGCCCTCGAAAAGGCGGGTGTTGACATAATCGATGTCTCCGTCGGGCGAGGCCCTGGCAAGATCGATTTGATTTCACCCCGAAAGAACCAACCCCTGGCGACCCATGCGGATCTGGCAGCGGCGGTCAAGGGCGTGGTGAAGAAGGCCAGGGTCGTCGCCGTCGGCCGCATGAACACCGGCGAGGTAACCGAGCGTGTCCTTCAAGAAGGCAAGGCAGACCTGATCGCCGTCGGTCGCCAGTTGATCGCGGACCCCTATTGGGCCCGGAAGGTTAGGGAAGGTTGCGAAGCCGAGATCGTGGTCTGTACGGCCTGCAACAAGTGTAATAAGACCTTCGAGAAGCAGATTGCCCTCGCCTGTGAGGTAAACCCGTTGGTGGGTCGGGAATGGGAAGTGGCAAACGGGACTCTCACCCCCGAGGATATTGCTACCCTGATGGCGCCGAAGAAGAAACGTTAGCCTTGTAGGCGTCTTGTTGTGACGTGCTGTTCTCCGACTAGTGGTCAGTCATCGTCGGAATGATCGGTTGGTCTTGAACTCACCACCGTAGAGGAGGTTTGAATAGTACTGCACTATGGACTTAAGAAACAACGAACCTTGTCCAGTCTGCGGACGCTACAGGAACAGACGCATCGCGGTCGACGCGATTATTTTGAAGGGCGAGAGCATTCTTCTCATCAAGCGGCGTGGCAATCCGTTCAGAGGCATGTGGGCGCTTCCCGGCGGAGGTATCGAATTTGACGAGACAGCCGAGGAAGCCCTGAAAAAGGAAGTTGAAGAAGAAGTTGGACTGAGCATCAAGACGGCCAGGTTTCTCCGAGTCTATACGGATCCCAGGAGAGACCCTAACCAAGTCATCACGCTGTCCTACCTTGTTATTGCTGAAGGGAAGCCAGAGGCAGGAAGTGACGCTGCTTCATACCAGTTCTTCCCATTGGATGCCCTTCCGGAAGCAATGGCCTTCGACCACAGGCAAATCATTCAGGATTACCTAGACGGTGACATCGGGGAAACAGACCTATCGGAACTCGAAATGTAGGGAATTATTGGGAATGGCCAGAGTCATCGGCGACGGCGGCTTGTTCTATTACATTCAGGACGTGATTTTCATCCCCGAATACCAAAGACAGGGAATCGGAACGCAATTGATGGACGGAGAGCGATGGAATAAGTCAGAGCGCATGCCAGCCAAAACACGATCGTTGGCTTGATGTCGGCGAAGGGATAGCGCCGTTTTACGAGAAATGCGGCTTTTCCGGTCGACCAAATGAGGCGCTGGGCTCAGGAATGACGATCTTCTGGAATTTCGATAGGCAAGCGGCAGATAATAGAGCGGGCTTCAAGGAAAGGGAATAGTCAAGACATGGAAGACATGGAAGCCATTGATTGGCTGCTCACTTAGGGAGGTGGCGAATTATGGGGAAGAAGACTGACATCCACGCTGTTGAACTCGTCCGGCTCATTCGGGACCAACAGTCGGAGTTGCTCCAAGGGAAATCGAACGACGAGATCATCGAATTCTTTCGCAAGGCCGGGGAGGCCGAGAATGGGTTATGCCAAAGTCTTCTGGATCAAGGGCGAGCCAAGTCAGTACATCGCGGGCCTCAATCGATGGCTTTCATCGCCCGCGTGCCGAGAGATACCGGCGGGGAATAGACTCGCCCGAGGGCTACTATTTTGACTCGTTCGACTACGAGGCTATCCGAGACTTGTTGCTAGAGCCATTGGGACCCGGAGGCAGCAGGCAATATCGTACCGCCGTT
>JAUSEJ010000865.1 GCA_030650265.1 Dehalococcoidia bacterium
CCTTAGGCAAGCCATATATGATTAGGCTCTCTCGGGAAGAGCTGAGTGTGGCCTACAAACACCGCACACTCACTGGCGAGCCGATTCAATCCTTTGTTCGCAGGCTCCTGCGGGAATATAACCTCGACGAAGAGAAGTACCTAACCAAGGAGCCTGAAGATGACCGAAAACCCTAACCTGCTCATTAAGGATTTCGTCGAAAGCGACGGCCCCTCCTCCTGGAAGCACAAGGAGTATGCCAAAGACTTCTACAACATGGCGGAGGTCATGCGCCTCTACTTCTTCTCCGCCAAGGATGCCGGCGACTACCAGATGCCGCAGCCTCTGGTCGGTATTGAAAACCTCGGATATAGGACGCTGGCTTGCTATTACCTTGTCGAGAATCCAGTTGGCCTTAGATACCAGATTAGCATGAACTCCGTGTATCTCGACAGACCGCCTTACGAACAGTATGAAACGTTATGCCATGAAATGATCCACCTGTATCAGGAAAATCACGCCGACCTGCCCAAATGCAAGAACGGGTATCACAACCTCGCTTTCGTCGAGATAGCAGAAAGCATCGGGTTACACTCGCGCCTTGGAAGTGGCGCCCACTGGAAACCGGCCGATGGCCAGTTCCAGCGGCTATTGGATCGCTTCTCCATTCCGAAACCGTCTTATTCTGCCGAAGCCGAGGTTCCACCTGCGGATAAGAAGTCTTACTGGTGGGACAAAGACAGGGGAAATAAGAAGGGATCGTCGACGCTTCTGATGTATACCTGCAAGTGCGAGCCCCCGTTCAAGATAAGGTCGGGGAGGTCTAACCTCACTGCCCTTTGCAAGGCATGCGGCTCGGATTTCGAGTTGGTAACAAAGTCTTGATTGCGGCATCGTCGACACATGTCGAAACCATTCACTTCTTACCCTGCTGTAGCCACCTGAGAAAGCAACGCCAGTCATGCCCCCAAAGTGGCCCTTGTGGGCCCCCCAGAGGGTCCAGAATCGGCCCTAAGGGGCAATATAGGGAGTATGAGCCACCTGGCCCTGAGAAAGGCCCCTGTAGGACGCCAGATACCGGCATCCATCCTCCTCCACTGGTCGATAAGTTCAATACTCTCCCATTGATAATTGCTCGCTAGTATGCTTAAATATCCTCACATTTTATGAGTTACAAAGAGCGGCCATCAGATCACTTCTCTAATCCCGGCGAGCCTTTTGAGCCTACTCCCCTACCTCCGGAAATGGCAGTCTTCCTCGAAGACCGCACTTTTGCTTGTTTAATGCAGGAGACCGATATCGGCACCGTCTTTATCATCAAAGCCCCCAGCCGTGAGATTCAAAGCCTTCGTGGCCACCTCCCCATCCAAGTCCGCCACGAACTCTATACCCATCCTGCAGCGCCGGTGATCAGAACAGTAGTTACCTTCTACGTCCCGCCCGATCGTCCTCTGGCTTTCGAGGTCTTCACAAATATCCAGGACCAACAGCAGCGCTCCGAGTTCGTCGCCCTTGCCGAGCAGGATCAGCTCTATTTCCTCTGCTACGATGAGGCCCTCACCCACCGTTTAAGCAAAGTTGTACCACAGACGAGGGGTAAGACAGTTGTGGAAATCGTTTCTCATACTAATAGGCTTCTGGCAGGCATTCCAAAAGATGCACTTGATTTCGACCAAGCCAAAGCCGATGTGATGGCGAAGACGAAGTTATAAGGACGGCTATTCTGCTATGAGTTTCCCCAATTCCTCGTCAGCGTCTTCGGGTGATGTGACTTCTGTGCTCTGCTTCTTGCCTTTCCCGCCTATCCGGCCGATCCGGGAGAAGTAATCCGGCCCCTTTAGTTCCTTCACTTTGTCCCCGCCCAACTTACCAATG
The DNA here is from genome assembly GCA_030650265.1 of Dehalococcoidia bacterium. Next base: position 1,855 of record JAUSEJ010000865.1, read on the forward strand.
CGAGAGTAGAAACCCTCACCCTGCTTTTCTTTGACCGCCTTGCCGCCCAGGCGGCCGATTCGGACGAAGTATTCGCGACCTCGCTCTTTGGCCACCGTCTGGCCACCCTTCGTGCCTGCTTTGACAAAGTGCTCTATACCGTATTTTTCCTTGACCTAGTTTCCACCTCTCCGTCCGGCTTCGCTTACAGTCATCTCCGCTTGCTCGTTATTTGCCATGCCATTTCTCCCCTGCCTCATGGCCGCTATTGCCCTTGAGGTTCTCATTTGGTGTCATCTACAGCCTCTCACTCGTCGACAATCCCTGAGCCTCCTTCGTTAGCGTCACCTCTGGTCATCTCCGGCACAGCTTCAAACTCTACCTCGACCCGGCGACCAATCACGTTTGATA
>JAUSEJ010000868.1 GCA_030650265.1 Dehalococcoidia bacterium
GGCGCCCCTTCCACAAGCGGGAAACCGATTCGGGGAGCGTCCGATGGTCAACCAACCGTTCAGGTATCTATCAAAAACTTAGGAGGGCAAGAATGCTAGAACGGCTACACGAGCATATTGGCATGGAGCTTCAAACAAACACCAGAACCGATACTATCTATGTGGTCGTCGCGGTGCTGTTCAACTTTGTGATGCTGGGCATAAACTCCGTCGTTGCCGGAGGCGCCAGCAAAGACGCCACCGCGATGATCGTGCTAATCATCAGCATAGTACTGGCTATCCTGGTGGACGGTCTGGTCGTCACGGGTCTGCTCACCGGCCGCGCATCCCGCCAGAAACTGCTCAGCGGCTTGATCAAAATGTATGAAGACGCAGGCGTTGCAAAATACTACGACCAGTCGCTTCTGACCAACTACAACCGGCGCTACGTGATCTTCAGTTCGATAGTAGTCCTGCTCGGGTTGATGGCGATACTCATCCCTCTCGTGATTCTGTTGACATAGACTCCGTGTAGCGCCGATAACAGGCCACTGTTCTCGGTAGGCGGGTCGATACCGCGATTGCCATCTCGGGGGATCGGCCGGCACGGGCTAAACATGGTCATGCTGAAGGGGCTATCGCCAGCGGACTCCAGAACCGTTTTCCGCGACGGTGTGCGGGTTCGAGTCCGCCTTCAGCACCGAAACAGGCGCGGTAGACTATGGGTTCTTCGTCAATGCGAGGTCAGAGGTATCGCCGGATACGGCTATTTCAGAACTTGACTGCTCTGTGATGATTGTCTATTAATTACTTGGATAGTGTGTAGTCGCGGATGTGCGAAAATGAGCAAGTTGATGCGAAAGAACCTGGTTGTCGATGGTGAGAAAGTAAGCGAGTTGGCCTGTCACAGAGGGACGAGTGAGTCTGAAGCAGTACGACAGGCGCTAGATTTCGCGCTCATGGCCGATGAGGTCATGATGGCGATTCGTGGCCTTCATTTCGGCGGGGGTGTCGACGATGTATTCGGACGAATGCCTGATGAAGCAGGCGTTTGACAGTGCGCGCCCAGATTCCTGACACCTCAGTACTGATTCAGTTCATACGCGATCCGGACATGTGGCCCTCCTTTCAGAAGGCACTGGCCTCCGGTCGGGTATGGCTATCCTCCGTCGTAGTTGCGGAGCTATACGCCGGGACGCGGTCGCCCGGGGATGCCCAATTTCTGGATAGCATAGTTGGAGCCCTGAGCAGGGTAGATCGGACACTGACACCATCAGCGAGCGACTGGGCGCGTGCCGGACGATTGATGGGCAGGTACTCCCGTCTACGTGGCGAGTTCAGGACGAGAGACCACCTTGCCGATGTTCTCATTCTAATATCAGCGGCGCGGCTGGGAGGAGTCGTATTGACGGCTAACCCTCGTCACTTCGAGGCATGGGCAGACCTTGCTCGTCGGTCCGGCCTGACGGTTTTGGTCGAACGTTCCTTTGCCTGAATGATTGCCATCATGTGATTGACCTTCCTGGAGGCGATTGCTATACTTGTATGGCAGAAGGGAGGTGTACAAAGCATGCTTGCAATCAGACTTCCCGCAGAGATCGAGAAGCGGCTAGAGGATTTGGCCAATAATACGGGCAGAACCAAGACCTACTATGCCCGCGAGGCAATTCTCAAATACATTGACGACTTCGAAGACTATTATTTGTCGATAGACCGTCTGAATAAGACTGGGAGAAGATGGACGATGGAAGAGGTAGAGGACAAACTT
>JAUSEJ010000869.1 GCA_030650265.1 Dehalococcoidia bacterium
GGTGCCGGGTCCGACCGGGCAAGAATGGCGCTATCGCAGCCAGGTGAACCGTTACACCAGCACTGGAGCGTCAATCGACAATAGCTACACCTTGAGCGACGACTTTTACGCCAACCGCCTGCCCAAATGGTGGCCGGTCGGCGACGAGTACATTTATCCACCGGACCTCGCCATTGGGCGGCTGATCGAAACGCCGGGCGATATCGTTAACACAATTAACGTCTTTCTTGACAGGAATGGCGTCACTGATATGAGCAGTTCCGGTCGGGCCTTCGTTTCCGGCACAAGCGTTCTTGTCGATGCTGCCAACTCGATTTCCAACACTTTTGCCGCGGATGGCATTACCAAGGATCTTCTTATAGGCGGCAGTTGGAACGAGGCGCAAGAGAAGGCGAGCTTGTTGGACAACCGCAGCGAGATTGCCTCTCTTAACCAGTATTCCACCCACTATACAGCGCGGACACCCGCGAACTCTACAGGACCCGGTGAGGGACAGGTCAGTTCTGCTGATGTCCTCTCGGCTACTGCCGTTCTCAGTGGTGTGATTGTTTCCAGCATCGGCAGCCATTTCGGGCTCAGTATTGCCGACGAGGACGGGAATCCAGATTCCACTCTCGATATGGCGCAGGCCTTTGCCAGGAAGGGAGCCTTGCTAGTAGGGAACACCGGCTACGGCTGGGCCGTGGTCGATTCGGTTGGCCTGTCGGAGAATCTCATCAACAGGTTCACCTCTGAACTTGTGAAGGGCTCCGTCTCTCCCGTGGGCAAGGCCCTGGCAAACGCCAAACAGGATTACTATGCCAGCGCTTATATGGGCAGCTTCGACTACTACGACCTCAAGATTCTTTCCGAGTTGACACTGTATGGTTTGCCCATGTATGAGGTTAGGACGCCGGGCGGTTTGCTGGCACCAAAGGCCGGAAACATCAAGTCGCCGGCTACCGGTCCCTATCGTGTGTTGGGCGACTTGCAGATGTCCTCAAGAGTCTTCACACCGACCAATGTTCTTTCGTCCACAACCGGCGGCGGCTTCTACACAGTGAACGGTGAGTTTCAATCGAGCAATCTGAGGCCCAATGTGCCGTGCTACAGCTCAGACATAGGCCTGTCGGGGCTGACAGCCAGAGGGGCCATCTTTACCGGCGGGACCTACACTGACATCGCGGACTTCGACCCGGTGATCGGCCAGGTTGTTACGGAGACTTCGTACGTGGCCCAGGGGTACTCCGATACGTCCTGGTACCCGTCGGCGCTGCAGAGCGTTAACGCGACGGGAAGCGTTCAGAAGTTGGTGGCGATGACGGGGCAATACCGGAGTATCGGTTCGCCCACCACCGGCCAGATGCGACTATACGACCGCCTGGCCTATGACATCTATTACACTGCCTCGATCAGTGACACCAACCCGCCAGTAGTGATATTGGTGGAGAATCCGGCCGCACGGAGGGCAATCGGTTTCAGTGTGCGGGCAACAGACGAAACGGGGGTTCAAAGGCTAGTGGTAGCCTATACTCGCGGTGATGGTCGTTTCGACAGCGTCGACCTTGTTTACAACGCCGGATCAGGCAGATGGGAAGGCCAGGCGCCGGTAACCGGGACAATCAGTTACATTGTTCAGGCAGCCGACGTGGAAGGCAACGTGTCGGTTTACACGAACTGGGGGAACTACTACACCGCTTCGTCGGCGCCGTATCCGGACCTGTCCCCATCGGTGCTGAGTCAGAGACCTTCGACCGTGTTCTCGGGCGACGCTATCACCTGGACGGTGGTCCTGACCAACGTTGGCAATCTAGGGTCGATTGTGGTGTTGACCGACGTCCTCCCGACCAATGTTACCTATGTCGGTAGCAGTGCCAGCGTGGGCGTGCCCGGTTACAATGCGCCGGGCCGTAGGTTGACCTGGAATGGGGTCGTGGGCGTGGGCAGTACCGTTACCATTACAATCGGGGCCAATGTCAACAGCGGATTGTTAAGTGGCACTATCACGAATACGGTCACCATCGACGATGGCTTACTACAGAGTCGCACACAGACGGCAGCTATCACACCGAGAAGGGCATTTCTCCCTGTTGTGACGAAGGTGTACGCGGCCGGCTGGTAGCTTACGGTGGTTCCGGAGCTAGAAGATGCATTTGTCAATCAATCTGGAAGTGAACAGGGGAGCATGACATTGACGAATGGCGGTCCTGCATATTATTTTAGATCAGACGAAGTTCAATCGGGGAATTGGGCTTCCATACGAGTTGAGGCTTCAGGACTTCGAGATGGCGATGCAGGTTCTAGTCCAGACTGTTGGGTTGAAAAGCGGCCAGTTTAGAAATTCCTTCCCTTGCCATTTCGAAGTAGCGAGGCTCTTTCTCAATTCCCACACTCTGGTAGCCAACAGCCTCTGCGGCAACCAGCGTAGAGCCTGCGCCGGCAAAGGGGTCCAACACAATGCCCTCGCCGAGAGGTAGCATGCCGCGTACGAGGGATCGAAGGAATGCCTGTGGTTTGAGGCTCGGGTGGGGAGCAAGTTCGCGTTCCTTTTTCCTCGTTGGGGCAGAATGTATTACATCTCCAAAGGGTTTCTCGGTACTTGGTCGGCGAAACCCTCCCGTTTTCCATTTCCGTAAGCGGTCTTGCACTCTCCCTTCTGGGGGCTTTCTAAAGACCACCCATGGTTCCCACTTAGATCGGGGCATGACGCTCACGCCCTGGAACTCCATGTGGGCCGCCTTGGGCCTGTCGCCGCCGCGCATGGTCATGACAAGTCCTATGATTTCTCCTCGACGTTCGAGTCCAGCGTCTGCCAAGGCTCCCGATACGACAAATGAGAGCAATGGGTTGGATGCCACGACGACATTAGCGCCAGGGACGAGCTTGGGTAGCAAGAGCCGCGCCCAAACGAAGAAGAACGAGCGCAACTCCTCGATCTGAGAATCAGATAGAGTCGTGAAACGAGGCAATGGCGATCTGATATGGCCATCGAAAGACGGCGGGATTCGCCATACCCCGCCCTTTCCCCGCTATGGAGCTTCAACTGCTGCTCCGGCGCGTACTCATGTAAACCATAAGGCGGGTCGGTCACCACGGCGTTGATGCTGTTGTCCTCTTGCCTCTCGAGCCAATCGAAGCGATCAGCGTGTAGGAGTTGCGTCCTGCCAATGGCAACTGGTTCTTCCCACTTCGGCGCCAGCATGCTTTCCCGCTGAACTCCACCAAAGTATTTGTGGGCAACACGGTAAACTCCGCGTTCCTCGCGGGTGAAGAGATTGGGAGTATTCAAACGCAAGTACGATCTCACTGAGGACGTTGGAGTGGGACCAATGACCTTGCATACCCTCTCCTCGATTTGCTTGACTGAGAGGGACTCCGATGTCAAGGTCAGCACTTGCAGAAGGGCGTCGCGGACGCGTCCCGGTGCGTATCTGGCCGATTCTTCACTCATGCCGCTAGTATTGACGTCCAGACGTCAAATGTCAGGAGGGAAACCTGTGAGGCAAACTACGTGTTGCATCATAATTCACTGTTACCGGAGGGCTATCGTTGCATCATAAGTCACTGTTACCGTCGGTAGTCGTATTTCTTGTAAGGGCCTTGGACAAAGGCTTTCCCCCGATCCGCTAGAGGCTCTATCGTTCTGGCCGAGAAGGCTTGTCCGCGCCTTTCTCTCGCTCGTTTAATTTCCAGAGTTTGTCCAGCGCTTCATTGATTTCCTTGAGAAGTTTCACCGGATTGAGGCTCTCGTAGAGCCGGTCCATGGTCTTCGTCTGGTCTGCCTCAAGCACCCCCAAGCCACGTAAACGCTCATAGGGGGTCTGCGCCACGTCGTAGTGCTTACGTACCTTTGCCCCTTTTCGCTCCTTGCTCACGAGTTTCAAGACCGGCTGAAAGAAGTTCACATAGAGCCGTAATGCCCGGTACACTTCGTTTAATTGCGTGAAAGCCGCCTTAGAACTATAGCGGTCATAACCCGCGAGGCGCCTGACCGT
>JAUSEJ010000891.1 GCA_030650265.1 Dehalococcoidia bacterium
AGTGCCGCCTAGAGGCGCCTTGGCATTGAGGTAAGCGTGGCGAAGTTCTTGCCAGATTACCCTCTCGATCTGGCGGTGGGTGGGCGCTGTGATGATAACCATTGCCGGCTCGTTCTGATGCTGCCAGTATTTGACCCACCAAAGAGCGATGCGGGCGGTAGAAAAATCTTTGCCGCTGTTGTGGTGGAATACCCCTTCGGCAAAATAACTGTTGAGTTCGGGAACGTGTACATCGTAGAACTGAGCTTCTCGACTAAACGAGATGGCTTCTATTCGCGCCCACGTTCGGTTATAATAGGTAGGGGAGGATTGATGTAATGAATGATCTTCGTCTCGCGACTTTCGAGAATCGCCAATCCAGTCTAGGGCCTGATGGCAGTCGCCTTGAAATTTGCTATCCGTGGTTAGCGGGGTTCCTGCGAGCGAATTCCTATAGAGGGTGTGGGTGGCTTGCGGAACAATTGGGGATACTGCCACGGCATGTCCAGAAAATTGCCAAGCGTCTGGGGATTGAGTGGCGGCATAAGACGGGACCCGGGCCGGGCCGCTCTCCGTGGTGGCATGGCGGCCGAATTGTTGACAAGGGTGGGTATATCCTGATCTATCGACCCGATCATCCATACCGTACTCGAACCGGCTATGTCCGGGAACATCGCCTAGTCGTTGAGGCTCGTATCGGTAGGTATCTGCTACCCAAGGAAGTCGTCCACCATCGCGACAACAATCCGGCGAACAATGCCGATGATAACCTTGACCTTCTTGCCAGTAACGGCCAGCACATTCGGGAGACCGTGTGGCTAGGGAAGAAACACAAGCCTGAGACGATTGAGAAGATGCGAGCCAGTGCCCGCCGGTATCAGCAAAGCCCGGAGTACAAGGCGTCATTGCCGCACAGACTTGCCCAACGGAAAGCGACGATAACGGCCGCCAACCGTGCGGCGTTAGAACACGGTGCCCTAGCGTAGCCTCGAACTGATCCCCATTCGAGAGGATAACCTTATAGAGATGCTGAACGCCTTTGATAAACGGGCGTTCAGCATAACCTAGCGTAGGGTGCCCATCCAATAGCCCCACAACAGGCATTCCCGCCCGTACTTCCGCAATCGGTACCAGTTCACCGGATGCAGGGTTAAGGATTCTAGTCCCCGGTGCGACACAACTGTTAGATCCCGAGACGCTAACCTGTGGCTGCTCGCTCGCTGCTCGGAACATCGCTAGTTGCTTTGGGTAGATGTAGTGCCCGCCCGCCGGGGCACCGGGCTGCCATTCCTCTAGGCCAAGGACGCCTTTCGTCCACGCGGGAATGTCGGCGGGGTCAATCCTCCGTGCTCGCTCGGCCTGAATCGCATCAAGCGCAGGCAGATGCACCGACAGTACGGATGCGTTCAAGCAGCACTAGCTCCTCGTCGGTCAATCGGGTCAGGTCAATCGACACCGGGCCACCGTTCGGCCCGCTCAACTCAGCCTTAAA
>JAUSEJ010000897.1 GCA_030650265.1 Dehalococcoidia bacterium
AGCGCCATGTTCAGGTTTGATGCCGGGTCAGCATCAATTGCCAGGACGCTCCCCTTCTTACCAAGTGTATCTATAATAAGCGCGGCGATGGTGGTCTTTCCCGTCCCACCTTTGCCCGCTACTGCGATTGTCTTGGTCATATACATCGCTCCCGTGTAGGGGATTGGGGGTCGGGTCTGTCCCCCAATCCCGTCCCCCAACCCTTACTTATCAGCTAATTGGCGGCCTGTTTTGTGCTCGGCGGCATCGAGAACCGCCCTGACGGCCGGAAAGGCATCCAGGTTCGTGTGAGGCAAAAACAGCGCCGACATAAACTCGTTCATATAGCTATTGTCGGCGATGAGCTCGAGGTACGTCATCTTAGACGCTATCTCGTTTGTCTTCACCCGCGCCTCACGGGACAGCAAGGCATTGAAAGCGCCTAGAGCGGAGGTGTTTCCAAGAAACTTGAATTTGTCCCACGGCAGGTCCGGGAGTAGGCCGATCTGGATCGCTTGCTCGATGTCTATGTGCTGACCGAACGCGCCGCCGATAAGCACCTGTTCGATGTCCTCCAGTCTGACCCCCACTCCGTTTACCAGCGAGGTAATGCCGGCAAAAATGGCTGCTTTGGTGCGAATCAAGTTGTCCACGTCCACTTCCGTTAGCACGATGTCCTCGCCGGTGCCGGAGTTCTCGGCGAAGACGATGACGTATTCGTTGCCGTGATCACCGCTACGAAGGCGATTTGGATTGCGCATGTGCCTTCGCGCGTAGGTGGCGGTCATCTTGCCCGATCTATCGAGAATGCCGGTGATGAACATTTCGGCGATCGCCGAAATCATGCCGGAGCCACACAACCCCAGTGGCTTGACCTCGTCGATGACTTTGAACGTCGGTTCGAAGGTCCGGGAACTGACTCGAACGTCTTCGATTGCGCCGGAAATCGCGCGCATGCCACTGCGCACCCCGGCGCCTTCGAAGGCCGGTCCGGCCGAGCAGGCGCAGGTCATAAGCCAGTCGGCATTGCCGAGAACCATCTCCCCGTTGGTACCCACGTCCATGAAGAGGGTCAACACATCGGCTTTATAGGTTTCGGATCCCAGCACGCCGGCTGTGATGTCCCCGCCGACATAGGCAGCCACACAGGGTAGAGCGTAGACCGAGGCATTCGGGTTGATGGCGACGCCGAGTTCTCTTGCCTGTATAGGCGGATAGTGGACAGTGGTGGGAATATAGGGCTCCTCACGAATAGTCTTTGGATCAAGGCCAAAGAATAACTGTGTCATAGTCGTGTTGCCGGCGACCACCATATCGTCGATCATCGCGGTTTGTATCCCTAGAGGACGACAGACCTCCGCTAAGAGTTCGTTCAAGGTCTCTAACACCAGGCTTTGGAGTTCATGGAGGCCATTCCCCCGTTGACTGAAGATAATCCGGGAGATTACATCCTCGCCGCGGGAGATCTGGCGATTAAAGGCAGAGGCGCGGTCTAGTAGCTCGCCAGTCTTGAGGTTGGTTAGATATACCACCACCGTGGTGGTGCCGATGTCGACAGCCGCGCCGAACGATTTTTCTGTTGTATCGCCGGCGCGCAAGTCCAAGAGCCTTGGTATCATACTAGCGCTGGACTGCTCTACGACCGCCGTAACCTTCCACTCAGAAGCCCGTAGGGTACTGCTGAGGCGCTGGAGATTGGCCAGACCGACGGTCATGTCGCCCAACCCGTAGCGTCTTTTCAGGGCGGCCAAGACCCGATCCAGATCGTTCATATTGTCGGCCAGACTGGGCGGGTTCAGCTCAATGTAGTAGCCACGGACGGCCGGGTCCAACGGCCAGTTAGAGTGCACCGTAACCGCCGTCCTATTCGCCGCCGTATCTGTCACCCGCTCCCGTACTCTCGGCGGTGGCACGGTGATCAGCGCATCGCCAGCCACCATGGCTGAGCAGGACAAGACCCAGCCCTCCCTAACCTGTTCATCAGTGAGATGGGGATTCTGGCTGTCTTCTACCCTGCCGTTTTCTATTTTGACCTTGCAGCGCCCGCAGCGACCCTGCCCACCGCAAGGGATATCAATGTGAATGCCCACCGCCTCCGCTGCATCGAGTAGCAAGGTGCCATTTGGTACCTCTGCGACAGCGTGAGTGGGTAGAAAGCTGATCCTGCTTGTCTCTTCTGCCATTCTTTCCTCGACCGGATTGCTATTCAGATTGGCCGGGAGCGAATGTGATCACTCGCTCCCGGAGTGTCCTCGACGCCCTGCTCGAGCGCGCTAGTCTTTCCATGTCCTTTTTATGAAACTCGGGATGTCCACCGCTTCCCGTGGGCCAACCATGATTTGCCAACCAGAAAGCTCGTCCTCAAGTTCTCCACGCAGGGTTGCGACGTGGCCCGGGATGATAATCTTGCGATGGGTTATCTTATCGGCGATGCCGCTAGCCTTGGTCGATTTGGCGATCTTCTCGGCGTCAAACTTTCCGGCTGCCCAGGCTGTCAAGACCGATAGTCCCTCCGAGTCGGCGACCAGAAGCCATGAAGGCAGGCCACTTCCCTCGACCTCTCCGGCCACGGAAAAGTAGGTGAGGGAGAAGTTGGTGGTCACGTACAGCGGGCTCGATGGCCCGGGCTCGCCGATGGGGTAGAGGCCGGGCTGCATCTGAATTGGCTTCTGCGGGTCGGTGTAGATATTCTGTCGGAGAGTGAGCAAAGGATAGATGCGTGCCGGATCGAAGCTTTCTAGGACGATGATGCCGGCGTATTTTGCCACGTGCTGGCCTGCAAGCAGAGTCTCTTCCTCTGGCGAGGAGGCCTTCTCACCCGGGAATGTGATGATCGGGTAACCCGCCGGGCGGAAGTTCTTCTTCAAAGCTAGACGGCGAAGCTGGGTTATCGTGACTAGAGAATCGGCGAAGCCGCGCGTCCCCGGGTCGAGAACGATGTCCTCGACGCCCGCTTTGTTGACCTCCTCCGCCAGCGTCGTCACGGCTTCAATGCCTTCGGCGCTGACCGCCACAGGGCACTTGAACTTGAGGGCGAGAGCAGCCATCTGGGCAGCGTTATCCCTGGTCGCCGCGTAGATTAGCGGCTTGCTGCTTCCTACTTTGGCAAGGGCCGCTTCCATAATGGCAGAGTCGGTTGACATAATCACCAGTGATAGCTCGCCAGCGGACTTGACCAACCCGATGGCCTTCAAGAAAGTTGCAGAGTCCTTGGAAGCGTTGTCGATCGCCACGCCTGACACCCTCAGGCCCATACCGACCCGCTCGACGGCGTACCCGGCGACAGCCGCTGCGGTCTTGGCGATCTCCTCGGGGGAGGATGTATCTTTTATGCGTATCACAAAGCCTGGCTCATGGAAGAATGTCTTCTCATGGCGGAACATGGCCGTCTCGTTGCCAACCTCGATTTTCCGACCATCTTCTGATCCAACCGTTACCAATCGGATCGGTGGTCTCGAAGCAGCTTCCAGCGCCTGTTTGGCCTGATCGCTTACAAAGGGGCAAGCTGCAAGCTCGGCCTGCTTTTGCGACAACTTCATGGCAAAAGCAAGGCAAGTGGGCTGTCCACACTGTTTGCAGTTTGTCTTGGGAAGAAGCTTGTAGATATCTAAGCCGGTTAATGCCATCGATAAGAGTCTCCTTTCAAACTTCTATTTAGCCATCCACTTGTCGATGGTAGCCTTTACCAATTCGATGGCCCTGGGATGGCGCATGACTACCACATCAGCCCCGGCGAGTAGCAGCGACGTCGCCGTCATTGCTTCCCAGAGGATTGCACGGTTTTCGATTTTGCCCCAGGCCTCGGGCACACCGTCCGCAGCCCTTGCTTCCTTCTGTCGCCATGCTTCCTCGCCCGGAGTTACCAACAGGGGAAGGCCAGTCATGCCATCACCCTGGAGACCGGCGAGCCGCAGTCGTTCCATGACCGAATAGGTATACTCCAGTCCGTAGCCCAGAGCCCCGGTAGTAGGGTCGACGATGATCCGGTCCGCCGCGAGACCCATGTCACAAATAAGAATATTCAGTTGCTTGGCCAGGTTGATTTCGATTGGGGTTTTCGCGATGGCGACATGGCCACTGGACAGGCAGGCGGCAACGATAGTGCGGTAGTTCTTCTCCTCGCAATTTCCGAGGGCGATGATAGTCCCGCGAGCAGCGTCCGCGGCTGCCACGAGCACTTCGTTATCCTTCTCGGCAACAGATGGTCCCAAGACCATAATGGGCAGGTCCATGGCGTCCAGGACCCTCTTAACCGTTGCCTCTGCCTCTTTCGCCCCGGTGTTCTGATTGTCGGGGTGAGCACTCTTCAGCGAGAGGGCAATTAGGTCGGCGCCGGCGGCCGCTGCGGCCCTGGCCCAACTGGCGGGGTCCTTCAGGGCGTCGCCCCACGCTGAGGCTAGCTGACTGGGCCATTCGGGTGTACAGTCCTGGATCTCGATAGCGATCAACGGCCGATTGGGCATTTCCCCTTCGAAATGGAGAAAGGGCATGGTCGATTCGCCCCCGACTACTACCGTCTTTCGTCCGCCCCCGCCAAGGGTGACTTCACGGATTTTACCCTTCCACTTTTCGGTTGGGACTTCCACTGCTGGCATAAGTGTGTCTCCTTTCAATAGTCCTTGGTCTACGAGCGATCTCTCTCACGATGTCGCAGAATGATATCATGTCGTTCGGGCGTCTCTGATCGGGCTCGCCTTTATGGATGACCAACTGGTACACGAGCGTGGCCTGCAGCAGCGCAACGGCGTCGGCGAGAGGCGCCGCAGCCATGACCGCCACCACGTGTTGGTTCACTACATGTCCGACGGTAATAACAGCGACGTCCCTCCCGAACCCCTTTGGCTCGGTCGGCAACATGGAACAAGGGCCGCATTGTCGACCCTTGTTCCATGTTGCCTATTTATCCTCCCCTACATCAAGGGGTCCATTGTCAGCGCCGGATGGCCCTTTTCTTCCAGATAAACGAGAAGTTGGTCAACGGTCGAGGCCACCTTTTCGTCGGCGATCTTGTCGATCAGATCGGGGTCGCCTTCCC
>JAUSEJ010000906.1 GCA_030650265.1 Dehalococcoidia bacterium
CCTTACGACGCGTTGCGGCGGCAACAACGAACCTTTAAGTCAGTCCCGTGAGGCTGGTAAGGAGAGCGTAGTAGTCCTTCTGCGAAGGATGCCACGGTGGGCATTCGCAGGTTCTGCAATCCTGATTTTAGCAAGCTACCCTCTTACCAGCTTCGGTGAGAGGTTTTTTATTGTGCGAGAAAAGGTGATAATGTCCGAGGCCGATATTCGTCGGGCCTTGACGCGCATTGCCCATGAGATAGCAGAAAAGAACCATGGTTGCCACGACGTCGTCCTCGTCGGCATGCGGACCAGGGGTGTTCCTCTGGCGAAACGACTGGCAGCGAATCTCGAAGAGTTCGAGCAAATTAGAGTGCCAATCGGCCAGTTGGACATCACGCTGTATAGGGATGACCTGGCCATTCGCCACATTGAGTCCCAGACTGTACATGATACTGATATCCCCGTTGACATCAAAGGCAAGAAAGTTATCCTGGTGGATGACGTACTCTATACCGGACGTACGACGCGAGCGGCGATGGACGCCCTTATCGAGCGAGGCCGACCGGAGAACATCCAGTTGGCCGTCCTTGTAGATCGAGGACACCGGGAACTGCCTATTCGCGCCGACTTCGTGGGCAAGAACGTGCCTACGTCAAGGGCCGAGGACGTTAGAGTTCGCCTACGCGAGATTGACGGAGGCGATGAGGTAGTTATCGTGCAGGAGACAGGAGAGTAGCATGACGCCAGGCAAGGAAGAATCCGGGGGAGACGAGATCCAAGTCGAGGAGGGAAACTACATGAACGCACTCAGGCCCCATGTTAGCGACGTTTGGTTGGACGGTAACGAAGAGATCGTCACGGTGGAAGCCCTTTGCCCCAATGAACAGTGCGGTCACCAGGTGGTCTCCTTCTTCACGATGCCGCGGACGACGAGCAAATTCATGGAGTGTCGAGTCTGCAAAACAAGGATGCAGATTAACCTGCCGCCTGCCTAAAGGAGACGCTTGACACAAGAGAACGCCCCCTTCGACCTGGTTATATATAATGCTCTTCTGCCAACGCAGGGACTCGATGGCGCCGGTCCCACGGACATCGGGATTCGTGATGGTTTCATTGCCCGCATTGGCGCGTGTGGCCCCTGCCGCTCCTCGATCGATGCAAGGGGATCACTGGTCACGCCTGGATTTGTAAACGCTCATACGCATCTAGACAAGGCCGATCTACTCAGCCGCATGACTCCCGACCAGTTCGGCGGCACCCTCGAGCAGAATCGAGAGATTCTCAAGAACCTCAAGAGGAACTACTCGGTCAGGGAGGTTCTCGAAAGGGCAAGGAGGGTGGCCCATGAAATGGTTATGCAGGGCACGACCGCCATTCGCACTCAGGTTGATGTCGATCCGACCGCCGGCCTCAAGGCGCTGGAGGCCATCCTCGAGTTGAAGCAGCTTCTCTCTCCTCTCGTGACTTTAGAAATCTGCGCGTTTCCGCAAGAAGGCGTGGTCAGGCCAGGCAATCGCGAACTCATGGCGGAGGCCCTCAGAATGGGCGCCGATCTTGTCGGCGGTAACCCTGCCGTGGAGCCAACTCACGAGGAACGGATCAGGCACATAGATATTCTGTTCGAACTTGCCATGACCTTTGATAAACGGCTCGACGTTCAGCTTGATGAGACAAATGATCCTCGGCACTTCTATTTGCCCTACTATGTGGACAAGGTCATTGCCGAGGGTTTCAACAGTAGGGCCACAGCGACCCATTGCATTTCGTTGTCTGCCGTTTCCGATGACGTTGCCCTGCCGGTTATCGAGAGGGCAGCCAGAGGCGATGTGAGCTTTATCATCACCCCTAGTTGCAACTTGATTACCCGGTTCGAGTTGCCAGCGGATGTGCAGAGGAGACCGTATAACAGCATCACCCGGGTCAAGGACCTTCTCGACCATGGGGTCAGGGTGGCGCTGGGAACAGACAACATCCGGGACATCTTCTATCCACTCGGAAATGGCAGTATGCTGCGGGAGATGCATGTTATCGCGACTACTACCAGGCTCACGGGATTTGGCGAAGCGGAGAAGGTTTTCGCCATGGCCACGGTGAACGGGGCGAGACTGATGGGCCTGGATTATGGGGTAGCGGTGGGGAGGAAGGCCGATCTAGTCGTTTTGGCGGCGTCTTCCTGTCGCGCAGCCCTAAGCCACCTGCCTATCGTTCCTTACGTTATTCAGAACGGTCGGGTGGTTGCAACCAGCGAGCTAACCTATAAGATTGCAGGTGATCGAGAGTGAGCATGAATGATTCCGAGATTGAAGCCATTGTTCGTAAGTCGATAGACCTCCACCTTCACGTTGGCATGGACATCCTGCCGCGACAACACACAGTGGAGGAGCTCTTTTTGGCGGAGAGGGGGAAGATTGCCGGGGTGGCCGTGAAGTCCCACAGCTTCCCCACTGTCCCTGATGTTATGGCGGCCAGACGCCTGGCGAGAGACGAGATGATCCTTATAGGATCGCTGACCCTGAATTACTTTACCGGTGGCTTCAATCCCAGCGCCATCTATGCCGCGGCGGTCATGTCGCGGGGTTATCCTGTCTTGGTCTGGTTTCCCACGGTGCATGCCGAGAATCACCTTGTCAGGAGCAGCAGCATGTACGAAATACCGCCGGACTGGGTAAAAGACCCTGCCTTCACTTCCCGATACAAAACGGAGGTCAAGGCCATAAAGGTGACCGATTGGGCGGGAAACCTCATTCCCAAGGCCTGGCAGGTGCTGAACATGATGAGAGAGATGGGAAACTGCGTCCTTGCCACCGGCCATCTTTCCTGGGAGGAGGCGCGAAAGCTGTCGCTGGAAGCGCTCAACCTCGGATTGCCTGTCATCGTCACCCATCCGATGCAGAGGGATATCGCCATGCCAGTGAAGGTTCAGGCGGAGCTAGCTCACAAGGGTGGCTTCATCGAATTCTGCTACGTGATGTATCTTGATCGGGATCATCCGGAAGACTATCCACCCGAAGAAATGGTCAGGCAGATCCGCCAGATCGGAGTCGACAAATGCATCCTATCATCCGATGCCGGGCAGATTCGCAACCCCGGACCGAGCGCCTGCCTCAAGGCATTCGTCGAACTTCTCGAACCACATGGCATCACGAAGGACGAATTCGAGACGATGATGGTGAGGAATCCGAGGAAGATACTAGGGTTGAGGGTTGAGGGTTGAGGGTGAAGTGGGACGGATGAAGAAAGCGATTCTGGTTCTGGAAGACGGAACAGTGTTCAATGGATACTCCTTTGGCACCGATAGCAGGGTGTACGGCGAGGTGGTATTCAATACTAGCATGACTGGCTACCAGGAGATTCTGACTGATCCCTCCTACGCCGGACAGATCGTTACCCTTACCTATCCGATTATCGGCAACTACGGTGTCAATGGGGAAGACCAGGAATCGCGGCGGATTCAGGTAGCCGGCTTTGTTGTCCGAGAAGACTGCGAGGACCCGAGCAACTGGCGCTGCCAGGGAACTCTGTCGGCGTATCTGGCCGAGCACAACATCGCCGGCATCAGCGGCATAGACACGCGGGCCTTGACCAGGCGCCTCCGTTCGCAGGGTGTTATGATGGGGGCGATCAGCGCGGACGAATCTCCCGCCGGGGCTCTCGAGCGTCTCCTCCAGTCGCCCAAATACGACCTCATAGATTTCGTCCGGCAGGTAAGCACGGAGGAACCGTACGACTGGAATAAGCCGGGCCCGGACGATCCCATCGAAACGAATTGCCACGTCGTCGTCATGGATTTCGGCCTGAAATACAACATCCTCCGCATTCTGCGGGAAAAGGGCTGTCGGGTAACCGTCGTGCCGTGCACCTACTCGGCAGAACAGGTTATCGGTCTGAAGCCTGATGGCATCCTCTTGTCTCCCGGGCCCGGCGATCCCGCCATGCTCGGGCACATTGTCAGCGCCATAAAGGGGCTGTTGGGCAAGAAGCCAATATTGGGGATCTGTCTCGGGCACCAGCTTCTAGGCTGGGCGCTGGGAGGCCAGACCTTCAAGCTTAAATTCGGCCATCGGGGCGGCAATCATCCCGTGAAGGACCATTTGAGCGGAAGGGTGCACATTACGAGCCAGAACCACGGCTATGCTCTCGATGGAGAAAGCCTTCCGGGTCGGGTGGAAATCACGCTAGCTAATTTGAACGACGGCACGGTAGAAGGGCTACGCTGTCGGGAGATCGACGCCATGTCCATTCAATACCACTCGGAGGCGTCTCCGGGACCGCAGGATAACGTCTACGTATTCGACCAGTTCCTTGATATGGTCAGAGGGCAGGGCTAGATTGGAGGGCACAGGACGCGCAAAGATACAAAGGACACAAAGCTTGGAGACATCGCCTGCAACGTCTCTAGCAACCTCAACATCTCTTTGTGCCTTTGTGCCTTTGTATTTGAAAGTCCCCGCTAAGCCCTTTGTCAAGTGGGCCGGTGGCAAGCAGCAGCTTCTTGGGCAGTATGATTCCTTCTTTCCTGCCTGTTTTGCCCGCTATATTGAGCCGTTCATTGGCGGGGGCGCTGTTTTTTTTCACTTGTGGTCTCGGGGGAGCGTGTCCGATCAGGCATTACTCTTTGACAATAACGAGAACTTGGTGAATACCTATAAGGTTGTCAGGAACGACGTAGATGAACTCATTGGGCTGTTGAAGGTCCACAAGGAAAAACATAGCAGGGACTATTACTACGCGATTAGAGATCTGGACCGGCAGAACGCAACCTTGAGCGATGTGGAGAGAGCGGCCAGGACGATCTACCTTAACAAGACCTGCTACAATGGCCTTTACAGGGTAAACAACAGGGACCAGTTCAACGTGCCGATGGGCAGCTATAGCAGTCCGCGGATTCTCGATGAGAACACTTTGCAAAACGCCAGCAGAGCTCTGCAGAATGCAAGCCTTGAAGTGAGCGGCTTCCGGCAAATACAGGATTTCGCCCGGGCGGGTGATTTCATCTACTTCGATCCACCGTACGACCCGGTAAGCAGAACCGCCAGCTTCACCGGCTACACGGCGAATCTGTTTAGAGACGAAGATCAATGCGGGCTTGCTATTGTATATGCTGCCTTGACGGAGCGAGGATGCCTTTGTATGCTCAGCAATTCCTATACGCCCTTAGTCCTGGGACTGTATCGCGATTATAGAGTCGAGGTCGTCCAGGCGAGCCGGGCGATCAACTCGAAGGCGGATGGCAGGGGAAGCGTCAAGGAAGTAGTTGTGTTGAATTATTAGCAGGAGTTGCGCTGTCTGAACCGCTGATTACGCGGATTCAGGGATTTCGCAGATGGGCTCCGTTTCATTGAGAAGGATGAACTCTTGGCGATAGGCAAATGCGCTAAGTGTGCAGGCGACTTGACCCAGAGCGGCAAGCAAAGCATACTGGCTGATTCGTGGGCTGGACCGGTCTGCGAACGGTGTCGGCGGAAGCTGATGACTAAGTTTGCCTGGGCGCTGGCCCTCTTTGGCATAGGCGTGGCGCTGTCGCCAATGCTGGTGAGCATGCCGGCTGCCCTATTCGTCGCTCTTGGCGGCGGTCTGATTGTGATCGCAGGGGTGGTATTCTGGCGGGCGAGAATAAGGGTTGAGGGTGGAGGGTTGAGGGTGGAGGGGTTTCTCTCAACCCTCCACCCTCAACCTTCCACCCTGCTTCACGTGTCCATCTTCGGTACCTGGTTTCTGGCCTACTACGTGGCGAATCTGGCCTGCGGTGATTGGAATCCTCTGGCAGCGGGATGCAACAGCACCTGCCAGGCGATCATGTGGGGATCATTAGGCAGTATGGCTGCCCTGTCCACAGCCTATGTCATGGGTTACCGGCAGGCGTTCTGGCCGATGCTGGGAGTGACCGTCGTACAGAATATCCCACACTGCCAGTGTGATAACGCTCTATATGTTCAGGCTTTGGGGGTCCAGCCATTCTGCCTGATTGTTCCCACCCTGGTGGGTCTAACGAACCTATGGATGCTGCGTATCGGGACTTACAAGCCGCTGGGATTTGCCCTAACACTGTCGATCTTGGCCGGGGCTTTCGCCGTGGCGATCACGCATCGGTTGGGGATGCCGATAGTTTGGTGGCTGGCAGTTTGAGCGGCAGAGCGGCACTCAATCAGTCTTGCTGGAATTGAGGTTCGGTCGCATAATAGTCTTGGAGGTGTTTTGATGCATATTCAGTTATCAGCCGTGTTTCAGAAAGTGCTAGAGGGCTATATGGGCTTTGTCGAGGAGCTTCCAGGTGCCAACACACAAGGTGACACCCTCGAAGAGACTGAAAGAACCTGCCTAACAGAACCTATCATGACCGGGGCCGACTGCATGGGTCGGTCCTTTGGTCGCCCCATAGTGTGACTCAACGGTATTCTGTAGCATGGAGCATCAATGGCTAAAGTGAGTAAAGTACTGGTAATTGGCTCGGGGCCCATCGTGATCGGTCAGGCGGCTGAGTTTGATTATGCGGGAACGCAGGCTTGCAAGGCGTTGCGGGAGGAAGGCGTTACTTCTGTTCTCGTCAACTCCAATCCCGCCACTATTATGACCGACCAGGGCATCGCCGATATTGTCTACATCGAGCCGCTGACGGTCGAGGTGCTGACGCGAGTCATCGAGAGAGAGCGACCCGATGGGCTTCTCCCTACGCTGGGGGGCCAGACCGGCCTTAATCTTGCCGTTGAGCTGGCTGATGCCGGTGTCCTCGATAAATACGGCGTGAGACTCCTCGGCACGCCGCTCGAAACCATACGCAAGGCGGAGGACCGGGAACTGTTCAAGAAGATGTTGTTGGACCTCGGCGAGCCTGTGCCCGAAAGTATCATTACGACCAAGATGGAAGAAGCGCGCCAGTTCGCGGAGGAGATCGGCTTCCCCATCATTATTCGACCCGCCTATACCCTTGGGGGAACCGGCGGCGGCATCTCTTTCAGTCACGAAGACCTTCCCACGGTCGTTGGTAACGGCCTGGCGGCTAGCCCTATTCATCAAGTTCTGGTCGAACGGTGCGTTCTGGGTTGGAAAGAAATCGAGTACGAAGTCATGCGCGACGCCGCCGACAACTGCATCACCGTCTGCAACATGGAAAACATCGATCCCATGGGCGTACATACGGGGGACAGCATCGTCGTGGCGCCCAGCCAGACGCTAACCGACAAAGAGTATCAGATGCTGCGCTCGGCGAGCTTGAGGATCATCAGGGCCCTCGGCATCGAGGGGGGCTGCAACGTTCAATATGCCCTCAGTCCGATTGCCGGCGATACGCCAAGTAAGAGAATGCCTACCCCTTACTATGTTATCGAGGTCAACCCCCGGGTTAGCCGCAGTTCGGCCCTCGCCAGCAAGGCCACGGGATACCCTATCGCCCGTGTAGCAGCAAAAATCGCCGTTGGCAAGCACCTCGACGAGATTCCCAACGCCGTGACCAAGAAGACTACCGCTGCCTTCGAACCGGCGCTCGATTATTGCGTGGTCAAGATTCCCCGCTGGCCCTTCGACAAGTTCGCCCATGGCGACAGGGTTATCGGCACCCAGATGAAGGCCACGGGAGAAGTGATGGCCATCGACCGCTCCTTCGAGGCTGCCCTCCAGAAGGCCGTGCGCTCTCTCGAGTTGGGAGGCAAGAGTCTGTTGTGGGAGGACAGGAACTGGGCTTCGACTACCCGGGCAGAGGGTGAAGCCAGTGAGACCGAGATCCTCGACCGCCATCCCCTCTATCCCAACGACTTGCGGCTCTGGGCGATCATGGCCTGCCTGCGACGGGGAGTCAGAGGGGAGGCCATCTGTCAGAGGACCGGGATTGACAAGTGGTTTGTCCGCAAGCTGGAGAACATTGTAGACATGGAACGTCGACTCCTCGCCGAGACGCTCGGGCCAGACCTGCTCCGGCAGGCCAAGCGTATGGGATTCTCCGACGTGCAGGTGGGCACCTTAAGTGATAAGCTGCCCGAGCAGGTTCGGGACCTGCGCCGGCAATGGGGAGTCAAGCCGGTCTACAAGATGGTCGATACTTGCGCGGCCGAATTCGCCGCCGAGACGCCTTATTTTTACAGCAGCTACGAGACCGAAAACGAGGCCGAGTCCTTCCAGGCGAAGGAGGGTGTGAGAAGTGCTGTTGTTATTGGCAGCGGACCGATCCGCATAGGCCAGGGAATCGAGTTCGATTACTGCTCAGTTCATTCCGCCTGGGCACTGCAGGAAGCCGGCATCAAGAGCATTATGATAAATTCAAATCCCGAGACCGTTTCGACCGATTTCGACACGTCGGATCGCCTCTACTTCGAGCCACTGGACGAAGAGAGTGTAAGGGATATGCTTGAAAACGAGGGTTCAGGGGACAGAGGTCAGGGGACAGGGGCCGGGGGTCGGGGGCCGGGGGCTGGTCCTTCTGCGGAAGGACTGATCCCTGACCCTTCTCCCTCGACCCCTACGATGGCGCCGGCCATCGTGCAGTTTGGCGGCCAGACGGCAATAAATCTTGCCGAGCCTCTGGTTCGCAGTGGCATGTCTATTCTTGGTTCAGACCTCGAGGCCATCGACCTGGCGGAGGACCGCCGTCGCTTCGAGAACTTCTTGAATCAACTTGGCATTCCTCAGCCACCTGGCGCCGCCATAACCACGGTGGAGGAGGCGATCAACGTCGCCAAGATCATCGGCTATCCCGTACTGGTACGGCCGAGCTACGTCCTTGGCGGTCGGGCCATGGAGGTCGTCTATGTCCCCAGCGAGCTAATACGCTATATGACGATGGCGGTCGAAGTGTCGAGCCGCCGGCCCATTCTCATTGACAAGTACATGGAGGGGAAAGAGGTCGAGGTCGACGCTATTTGCGACGGTGAAGCGGTTCTCATTCCTGGCATCATGGAGCACATCGAGCGGGCTGGCGTTCATAGTGGCGATTCGATGGCCGCCTACCCGGGGCTGCATCTTACCGAGGACGAGGTCAACCTCATCGTCGAATACACTACCTCAATCGGCCTGGCCCTGGGCACCAGGGGCCTGATGAATGTCCAATACGTTATCATGCCCAACAGCGGGGGAGAGGAAGACAGGGTAGGGAACGATCATGGCTCCTCCGTTTATGTGATTGAAGTAAACCCGCGAGCTAGCCGGACGGTGCCTTTCCTATCGAAAGTAACGGGCGTGCCGATGGTCAAGGTGGCGACTCACGTCATGCTCGGCAAGACCTTGAAGGAGCAGGGTTACAGTGGTGGACTGTGGAAGAGGCAGAAGTTGGTCGCCATCAAGGCGCCCGTCTTCTCCATGTC
>JAUSEJ010000914.1 GCA_030650265.1 Dehalococcoidia bacterium
GCTGCCCACCAATTCTTCGAATCCTTGTCACCCAAAGCGGTAAAGCAATTGGTCGCCTAGAAGTGAAAAGAACTTATGCTATCCTACTTAGTCACCGTCAGCGAGCTAATCACGGGACAACTGCTTGAACGGAGGTAGGGACTCGCCGCTCAAGGAAAGTCATACGAAGGCCTCTCTATCCTTCCCTGCTTCGTCATCAGCCACCGGGTCAAGGACGACGAAAATGGCTGCATGATTGGTTTGTATGGGGCTTGGCCGCGAGAATTTGCTGGCATTCGATCTTGATTTCTGTGCAGATCTGTGCTATTCTGTGCAGAATCTAGAATATAGCCCTTGGCAGGGGTGACTTGCGAAAGCCGAAGACGAAGACCATAAAGCTTACCGACACGAGGCAGCACTTCAGCGAGCTTGTCAACGAGGTCTTCCGCGGGGAGACAAGGATCGTTGTGGAGAAAAGCGGAATTCCCGTTGCCGCGATCGTCTCAGCCGACGACCATGATAAACTCGCTCGACTGGATTTGGAGCGTGAGGAGGCTTTCAAGGCACTCGACGCAACCCGCGAGGCCTTCAAGGATGTACCCGATGAGGAACTCGAACGAGAGGTAGCCCGGGCCATCAGCGAAGTCCGTGCCAGGAATCGCCAGCACTGGGACAGAGCTGCCAAAGCTTCATGATAGCTGCAGTCCTTGATACCAACGTTTTGGCCTCGGGATTTGTCGGCCAAGGTCCAGCTGCCCCAGTTCAAATTCTCAATGCCTGGCATGCAGGTTCATTTGCTCTGATCGTTTCCACGCATCTCCTGACGGAGCTGACGCACACATTTGAGGACCCTTACTTTCGACGTCGCCTGACGCCGCAAGAGATGGTTAATGACATGCGTCTCTTTGAAAGGCATGCCAGGATCGCGATCGTTACTGAGTCGGTTTCAGGTGTTGCCACCCATTCCGAAGACGACCTTACCCTGGCCATCGCTGTTTCTGCCAGTGCCGACTATCTTGTGACTGGAGATAAGAAGTTACAGGGAATAGCCGCATTCCAGGGGTACAGATCGTCAGTCCACGGGAGTTTCTCGAGATCCTTAGATATCAAGAGACGGTATAAGGCGGCAAACAACGACGGTTCGACTTGACAGGCTGCCAACCAAATAGTATCATCCCTACAAGATCGACAGGTGAGCGAGGGGAACGCTAGTGCTTGCAAAGGCGACCAGTTGCGCCGTAGTTGGACTGGAAGGCGCCATAGTCGAGGTGGAGGTGGATATCTCCGCCGGCCTCCCCGCCTTCAACATCGTCGGCCTGCCTGACACAGCCGTGCAGGAGGCCAAAGAACGGGTCCGTGCCGCCATTCGCAACTCCGGCTGTATCTTCCCCATGAAGCGGATCACCGTCAACCTGGCCCCGGCCGATCTCAAGAAAGAGGGGCCAGCCTACGACCTCCCTATAGCCGTAGGGATACTACTCAGCTCCGAGCAGGTCGTGGCCGATCCGTCGTCAAGCCTATTCCTTGGCGAGCTTTCCCTTGACGGCGGCCTTAGACACACCCACGGCATTCTGCCGATGGTCGCGCTTGCCCGGGAGAAGGGCATGGAGACCGTGTTCGTGCCGGCCATGGACGCCATCGAGGCATCTCTGGTTGAAGGCGTAAAGATCGTCCCCGTGACCTCCCTGAGCGAACTAAGCAGCCATCTGCGAGGCGACATCACCATTCCCTATTTCAAGCGTGATGGCCTCTCCTTCGACCAAACCGAGGTCGAATACGCCGGTACGGACATGATGCACATCAAAGGGCAAGAGCACGTCAAGCGAGCCCTAGAAGTGGCTGCCGCCGGCGGCCATAACATCATCATGACCGGACCGCCGGGCAGCGGCAAGACGCTACTCGCCCGCTCAGTGCCTTCAATCTTGCCAAGAATGACTCTCGAAGAAGCGCTCGAAGCAACGAAGATCTACAGCGTCAGCGGCATGCTTCCGTCGGACACCCCGCTGATCACCCAGCGACCATTTCGCTCCCCTCACCACACAATCTCCCACGCCGGCCTCGTCGGCGGCGGTCGCTGGCCGAGGCCAGGCGAGATCAGCCTGAGCCATCGGGGCGTCCTCTTTCTCGACGAGGTTCCGGAATTTGGCCAGGCGGGCTTAGAGACCCTCCGCCAGCCCATGGAGGACAAGGTCATAACCATCAGCCGGGCGCAGGGCACCGTCACCTTTCCCGCCAACTTTATGTTAATTGCCGCGCAAAATCCGTGTCCCTGTGGCTACTACGGCGACCCCGTGAAAGAATGCACCTGCTCTCCCACCATAGTAGCCCGCTATCAGAAACGTCTCAGCGGCCCACTTCTCGATCGCATCGACATCCATGTCGAGGTCCCGCGCGTCGACTACGATAAGCTGGCCAACGATAGACTGGGTGAAGCATCTTCAGCGATCAGGGCTAGAGTCGAAACGGCGAGATCTCACCAGCGAGACCGCTTCAAAGACACCAAGCTAGCCTGTAACGCCGAGATGACCCCGGCCGAGGTCCGCGACTTCTGTCGCACCGACGCCGCCGCCCAGGGCCTCCTCAAAGCCGCCATGAACCAGCTTCACCTTTCCGCCCGCGCCTTCCACCGCGTCCTGAAACTGGCCCGCACCATCGCCGACCTGGCCGGCAGCGAAGATATCGGCGCCGCTCATTTGGCCGAGGCGATCCAGTATCGACCGCGGGGAAGAGGATGATTAGTGGTATAATCCAGGTGCTGTATTACAACACGAGAATACCAAACGGAGCACGCAAGTCATGGAACGAATAGTTAAGATCCACATTGAGAAATTGCCAGAAGGAGTCTACCTGGCCACATCGGAGGACATCCAGGGTCTCGTGGCGCA
>JAUSEJ010000918.1 GCA_030650265.1 Dehalococcoidia bacterium
GCCTGCCACGTGGGCAATTACAACCTCGCGTACGAAGCCCAGGCTCGGGGCGGGCCAAATCATCCAAAGCTGTCTAGCGATGCTACTGTTAACACCTGCCTCGCCTGCCACAAGGCTGCGGCCGAAAGGACTGGCCTGGCCCCACTTATGCTTCGCACCATCGTTCATGCCGCCCACATGAACAGCGACACCTTTATCGGGTATTACAAAGGCAACTGCTTTACCTGCCACGACATTAGCGAGACCGGGCAGTTCAAGCTGCTGGGCACCAAGGTGACGTCGAACCAGTATAATGTCCCGGAGCAGAAGTATATCAACGACAAAGGGTACGTAGCTTCTGGTCAGGACATCGCTCAACAACCGACGGCCGGCAGAGAACTGCTGGCAAGCATGGCCAAGGGGGCACGAATCTACGACACCTGGTGGAAAACCGTCACTGCCTCAGCGCCGACGGGCAACCAACCGCTCTGGGCAACGCAATCGACCAATACCCGCACCGGTGGTGACACCTGGCGGTGCAAGGAATGCCACGGCTGGGACTACAAGGGCGCCGCCGGCGCGTACGGATCGGGCTCCCACAAGACCGGATTCGTGGGCGTTATGGGTGCCGCCTCGACCAAGAGTAAGGACCAGTTGATCGGAATACTGAAGGGATCCACCAGCACCAGCCACAACTTCTCCAGCCAGATCGGCGATGATGGCATTGCCAGCCTGGCAGATTTCCTCAAAGGCGCTTTGATCGACGAGTCCCAGTACATCGACTATTCTGCCAAAAAGCCAATCGGCGCCAATGCGGACCGCGGCAAAGAAATCTATGGAAAAGCCTGCGCAGGCTGCCATGCAGCAGATGGAACGACCTTCAACTTTGGCACGGCGGCAAGCCCCGAATACGTCGGGACAATAGCCAAGGATAATCCGTGGGAGTTCACCCACAAAGTGAGATTCGGCCAGCCAGGAACATCAATGCCGGCTGCAATCGAGATGGGCTGGAGCTTGCAAGACGTCATGGACGTTCTAGCTTACGCCCAGACCCTGAGAACCAACTGAGCTAGATAGCCCGGCGCCTATGTCCCAAGACCGACTCGGGTTCAAAACCGAGTCGGTCTGTCATCACACCACCTTGCGACGTGAAACGGAGTGCCCTCACTGGGAGAGCGGTCGCGCTTCTAGATCCAGGCGGCTTTGTACATTCCCTCGCTTCTGCTGTACAATTAGCGGGCCATGAAGATCGGCATCACTACCACCATCCCAATTGAAGTCGTCTACGCCGCCGGGCTAGTACCGGTGGATTTGAACAATATATTCATTAACAGCCCCGATCCCGCCGGTCTAATCAACCGGGCCGAGCTGGATGGCTACCCCCGCAACATCTGCGGCTGGACCAAAGGACTCTATGCCACCGCCCTGCAAGAAGGCATCAAAGCGATGGTATTCGTCACTCAGGGGGACTGTAGCAACACTCAGGCCCTGATGGAGACCCTCGAGCTCCGGGGCGTGGAGGTTATCCCCTTTGCCTTCCCTTACGACCGTGACCCCGTCCTATTAGAGCGTCAAATCGAGCACCTGATGGAAAGGCTGGGAGTTGTTCCCCTGGATGGATGGCCCAAGGTAAGAAGCACAATGGAACGGCTCGACGGGATAAGGAAGAAGGTACACGAGATCGACAGGCTGACCTGGCAGGATGGCCTCGTTTCCGGCCGGGAGAATCACTATTATCAAGTGTCGTGCAGCGATTTCAATGGCGAGCCGGCAGCCTTTGAGGCAGAGGTTGACGGGCTGTTGGGACAGTTGCCGGCAAGGCGGTCCCACGAGAATAGCGTTCGACTCGCCTACATCGGCGTGCCGCCCATTATGACGGACCTCTACGACTATGTCGAATCGATCGGGGCGAGGGTGGTCTTCAACGAGGTGCAGAGGCAATTCACCATGCCCTTCGATACTCCCAGCCTCGTCGAGCGCTATAGGCTTTACACCTACCCTTACACCGTGTTCAAGAGGATCGCCGACATCCAGACGGAGATAGAGAGAAGGAAAATCGACGGCGTCATCCATTACGTTCAAAGCTTCTGTTTTCGCCAGATCGAGGACCTGATCTTCCGCGAGAGGCTGGGGCTGCCGGTCATGACCCTTGAGGGCGACCGGCCCGAGAAGCTCGATGCCAGGACCAGGCTCAGATTAGAAGCCTTTGTCGAGATGTTACGGAAATGAGTGCTGGTATAGATCTAGGCAGCAGAAACGTCAAGGCCGCCCGACTCGTTAGCGGGGAGATCGTCGAACTGAGACAGTGGGATACCCCCGCCTTCTATCAGGAGTTCGGCGACCGGGTAGAAGGGCGTCTAGCCATCGCCGGCGCCAGGCTTGCCCCCGACGAAGGGCTTAGCGTCACCGGCTACGGGCGTGCTACAGTGCGCGGAGCTTCGCCGGTCAATGAATTGAAAGCGCACTACGTCGGCGCCCTTCACCAGACCGGCCTCGTGGATTTTACTCTCATCGATCTGGGCGGGCAGGACAGCAAAGTCATCCTCGTGCGAAACAGGGCCATGGTCGACTTCCAGACCAATGACAAATGCGCCTCCAGTTCGGGACGTTATCTCGAGAACATGGCGGGGGTCCTCGGCATCGATCTCGCCGAGTTGGGCTGCCATTGGGCGGATCCGGCCAAGCTCGACTCGACCTGCGCCGTCTTCGGGGAATCGGAACTAATCGGCAAGATTGTCGAGGGCGTGAGCATCCCTAGCCTGGCCGCCGGCGTAAATCTGACCCTCTTCCGGCGCATCGAGCCTTTTCTCCGCCGGTTCAAGAGCAAGACGATCGTCTTCGTCGGCGGCGTCGCCTTCAATCAGGCCATCCGGCGGATAATCGAGGCGGCAACCGGCGCCGAAGTGATCGTCCCCCTCCACCCCATGCACAACGCCGCCATCGGCTGCGCCCTACTGGTTGGGAAGTGAGCTACGGAATACGCCGGGTACGACATTATTGCGACCAGCAAATTGACCCACCAGGACTTGAGGCTTTAGCCGGTCTGCCGGAGCAACAACAGTCCTTTAAATTGGACAGCCTTCCACCGGCTAAAGCGTCGTCGATCTAGGCCTCGCCCTTCCTAGCATGCTCCTTCAGGGCGCGATAGAGATCTTCGTACGACGGTGGACAACCCTTAACTCTGATGGCGTCTTTGAAGTGCCGGTGGGTAAACATCGGGCACTTGCCGGCAAGAAAGACCTGCTTGGAGTCAATCTTGGCCACGGTCTCTTTGCCGATAAGGACCTCCACCTGGTCGAATACGACGCCCGCATTATCCTTCGCAAACCTGTCCAGCGCCATGAATACCTGCATGCTGCAGCCGGAGCAGTTCGAGTTCCCGGGGAGATCGACCCTAAGCCCCTCTACCCCCTGTGCGCGAAAGAGTTCTTGCGGCCACTCGTGGTACCATTCCAGCGGATGGACCATATCGACAAGCTTCTCACCTCTGATGTCGACCGCTTCCAGGTCTACGGTCCGCCCATTCCGCCGGGCGTATTCTTGCAGGTGAATGACCGAAGTGGGATCGATACCGAGGACTGCGGCGCCAACTGTGTCGACGGAGAGAGGGTCTTTGCCAACGACGAGCGTGTTCAGGCGATGATTGTCGAGACCCATGGGACCATACTGGAGACCATATATGCCATCGATCACCGTCAAGTGTGTGGTCACTCTCGTGGCCAGCATGGAAATGGCCTCCTCAAGTTCCAGGTTGTCATGGCACTTCCTTTTCGAATTGTGGTCGAGGCAACCCTTCAGGTTCTTGAAACCCAATGACACCTTGGTCTGTACATGAGTCTTCATGACCGGCACGTTTATCAAGAAGTCGGCGTGAAGGGCATGTTGAGAGATCCGCACCCCTATGCCGGCGAAATCCACCGGCTCGTGCGGTCCCTCGTTGAAATCTATTAGCTCGATCCCTCTTCTGCTCGCAATTTCGGCCATACCGGCCGATCGAAAAGCGAGGGGAGTATCGAATCCCATTTCCGGCAGCATTGGCGAGCCTTCGCCAATGGCGATCTTGCCGCAGCCGAATTCTTGCAGCGCTTCGACGATCTCGTCGACCACAGCGGCGCTGGTCACCGTTCCCGGACTGGGCGAGCCTCGTCGCCGGCCAGCAACGAGATTGGGCTTGATGATCACTTTATAGTCGGGCCGGAGTCCAGCAAACCCATTGCAGAGCTCCACCGCCTTTTTGATCGAGCGCGACGACTCTTGATATCTGACCAATGCGACCGTCATTAACACAGCCTCCTCTCATCTGTTTGCGCCGAAGTTATTTCTACTCGAACGACTGGTTGGACCAATAGACCGACTCGTCCTTCCCGGAAGGACGAGTCGGTCTGGCGACACGCGCGCCGGATTACTTCGCCAGTTTCTCACTTGGCCTCTGTTTCCCCGCCCGCCCCGTCGCCCTTGGACAACACGAACCGGCACGGCTCCTCACCCAGTTTCTCCGCAGGCTCCAGTACGAAAGGCGGATTCTCTCCCGCCTGGATCGGTACGATCTCCTGGAAGGCGCAATGGGCACAATAGACGGGGAAATCCTCGCGGCCATAGGTCATCCTCTGCGCCTTGGCAACCTTCAGGAAATTGCGAGGAGCGTCATAGCTTCCATCGCTCAGTAGCCTGGCGCCACTGCCACACGGATGCATCATGACCGTGACCTTGTCCTCGTCCTCTTCGATGGTCATCGGCTGCAAGTGACCCCGCAGTCCGGCCGTCATCATCTCAGCCCTGCGCCGCGGGCTCGACTCTTTGTACAGATCCACGAGCGGCATCATCCAGACCGCAACCCCTGCAGTCAGCGCCTCGTCCAGCGCCTC
>JAUSEJ010000935.1 GCA_030650265.1 Dehalococcoidia bacterium
CCCCGACCACCGGGGCAGCACTGGCGGCGGGGTGGGGTACACCTTGCGACATTGCGCCTACTTCAACACGGGCGAGCAGTGTCACTTCTGCTCCATCACTCCCGAGCAGAAGCACCGGCAAGAGATCGGGATTGAGGGTGCCCAGACGGTTGCGGACACAATAGAGCAAACCAAGGCGGCCACAAAGCAGCGCGTCGCCGAGGTGCGCGCGCAATATGGGCCGTATCTCGACGCCAACATCCCCTGCGGGCAGGACAACTGTAGTTGCATCAGGAGCAACATGACCATCGGGGCCCTTGGCACTTACGAGGCGGAGGTGGCCTATCACTACTCGCGGATCAGAGCCATGAGAGAGGCGGTTCCGGGACTCCCCATCCATCTTACTGCCGGAGCCATCAAGGAGGCCGATGCCAAGGCCCTGGCCGAGCTGGGAGTCCACGCCCTCTGCGAGAATCTGGAGGTTTGGGACGAGAAGCTCTTCCAGTGGATCTGCGCCGGCAAGGCAAAGCACGTGGGGCGGGACGAGTGGATCGACCGCATAGTATCCGCGGTGAAATACTACCCCCGGGGGCATGTCTACTCCAACTTCGTGGCCGGGGTAGAAATGGCTCAGCCCCATGGCTTCAAGACGGTAGATGAGGCACTCAAGTCCACACTGGGAGGCTGGGAGTGGCTCATGCAGCAGGGGGTCAGCGTGTACTGGCAGATCTGGGCTACGGCGCCGGGCTCCCTGTTCCAGGACCAGGTCCTTCCCCCCACGGAGTTTTATCTCAGTTTGGCGGAGGAGTGGTACAAGCTTATCAGACAGTATGACCTCTTCCGGGCCACTACTCACTGGTGTTGCAAACGATGCAACAACAACCCTCAAGGGCCGTTCAACCGAATGCGCTGGTATCCCGGCGGCTTTCCTCCCGACAACACCCTGCGCCCGGAGAGGCCGCTCGAAGAGATGCTGGCGGAACGGGAGCAAGGGGCAAGACAGAGGAAACTAGTGGCAGCCAAAGCTTAACAAACGAGGAGAAAGAGATGGCAGAAGCAACTTGTCCGAATTGCGGCACTACCGGCTTGGAGGTTTCCATCATCGACAGGGCGCTGAACAAAGAGGGCGGCTATTTGCGACGGCGATTTGACTGTAATGCCTGTGACAATCGCTTCTCCACCTATGAAATGTCAATATCTCCCAACGTAGCGAGTCGGTTGGACTTGATGGCGAGAGCGAAGCAGTTGACGTGGGGTGAGCTTATCGAGCAAGAATAGCGGCCGCGTCCGGTAGAGGAATGTAGGGATTGGGTTGCGGCAGCGTAATCAGACTCAATGTAGAGCCAGCGGGCGAAGAGGCCCGACCTGCCTTCCAAGACACAGTACTTGATCATGAAAATGAAGAAGATTTAGGGAGGTCGAGGTAAATGTATTCTAGAATCAGCGGGCTGACTTTAGTATTCGTCCTGGTAGGATCTATGCTGCTTGTCCTTCTGGCGGAAGGATGTTCGACAACTGCGCCCTCAGACACTTCGCAGACGGCGGCGATCAGCACAAAAGCCTACGGCAGTCTCGTCATTGGTGGCTCATTCGGCACCGGCCAGGTCAATCCCCAGTTCGGTTCGAGCGCCGACTATCGCGGACTAGGGTTTGCGATATTCGACACACTGGCCTACACGAACGACAAGGATGAGCTCCTCGGAGGGATAGCAGAGCGGTGGGAGATCGCCCCTGATGGCAAGACCCAGACTTTCTATATCAGAAAGGGCGTCAAGTTCCACAACGGCGACGACCTGACGGGGGCCGATGTCAAGTTCAGCTTCGAGAGGATGCTGAAACCGGAGACCACGCAGACGAGTATAGAACAATGGCGCGCCTTGATCGCCAGCGTGTCGCTAAAGGACGACTACACTGTGCTCGTCCAATTGAAGACGGCCTCGTACGACCTGTTGCCCAACTTGTCTTACCTTGGGGTCGTGATGCCCAAGAAGTATATCGAAGAGAAGGGCGACGATTTCTTCAACAAGAACCCCATGGGTAGCGGTCCCTGGAAGTTCCTCAGTTACGTGCCCGGGACCCGTCTGGAGTTGGAGGCCGTAGAAAGTCACTGGCGAACGACACCTCAGTTCAGAACTCTAACGCTATTGGGCGTCAAGGAGGAAGGCACGAGGCTTGCCATGCTCAAGACGGGGGAGCTGGACGCGGCGGCCATAAAGGTTGACTGGGTCCCCGACCTCCAAAAAGCAGGATTGCAGATAAAGAAATCGGGTCATGGCGCCAGGTTCTTCGCCTGGCCATGGTACGATCTAGAAAACCCCGGCTCATCGCCGTTCGGCGACGTGAATGTACGCAAGGCCCTCGCCTTGGGCATCAACAGCAAAGAGATAGCCGACACTATATATAAAGGCTACGGCGGTCCGTACGCCCTGTTGCCTATGGTCGCGTCCTCCTACTTCAACGATCCCATTCAAGTTAAGCCTGACGCCTATGACCCGGAAGGGGCGAAAAAGCTGCTCGCTGCGGCAGGTTTTCCCAACGGCTTCGATACCAAGATCTGGGACATTGGCGGTGAGCAGTCGCTCGTCGCGCAGGCTGAATCAGGCTACTTCCGCAAGATAGGTGTCAATGCGCAGATCACGGCCATGGACTTTGCTACTCTGCGCACGAAGTACCGGCCCAAGCTGCTGCCGGAAGTGATGAACACTATATTCAATTACTCCAGTCCGACCGTCAACTACACATCGGATGTCTTTAGCTTCGCCACCTGGTTCCACTCCAAGATCGGATCATCGATGAACATCAACAACCCTGCACTGGACCAGCTTATCGAAAAGGTTCCCTTGACGGCTGACCCGGCCCAGAAGAAGCAGATCGCGATCCAGGCTGCTGTAATGGCTAAGAATGGCTACACCTCTATACCGGTTGTGGAGGCTTTTTCCCTAATGGCCAGTGGCCCCAAGATCGGTGAAGCCAAACGCGTCGAGACGGAGCAGGAAGGTCTCATGGCGATCACCTACGAGAATCTGACCCACGCCAAGTAGGCTGGCGACTAGTTACTATTGAGGAGAAACACAATGGACCAATGGCTAACTGACCAGGAATACTGGCTTTCACCCAAGAACAAGAGGCTGAAGGAACTGAAGAGTCAGTACCCCAAGCTACCCATGGCCGTGATCATTCAGAACGACGTGATGTGCTCCGGCGTAAAGCCGACCCCGTTTGTCTGGGAGATCGCGGCCAAGTATGGCGGGTCGCCGGGGGTGGCCTTTCAGAACCGCGACCATCACAAGTTCTTCATGACCGCGGAGCATAAAATAAAGCCCCGTAGCTTTCAACTACCCGATGATACTTACTGCCTTTTCATTTTTGGACCCGACGCCCCGTATGAGGTGAAGCCCGATGGTCCCGGCGGGGAGGATGGCATCTGGCTCTACCGGGATGACGAGCCCTTGGTTAAAATCAGCTTCGCTGAATCGTCCAAGGGCCACCTCTGCGGCATAGAAGGGGGATACTCACTGCGCCATTGCTCTCTCTTCAACACCGGCGAGCAGTGTCACTTCTGTTCCATCACACCAGAGCAGCAGCACCGGCAGGCGATCGGCTATGAGAAGGCCCAGTCACCATATACACCGGTGGCAGAAATGCAGGC
>JAUSEJ010000966.1 GCA_030650265.1 Dehalococcoidia bacterium
CATTGCATAGCCGGCAGGCGCGCCGACGAAGCCGAAGGCGGCATCGTCTCCCCGTAGCCTGCCATAGGTCCCGGGCGGTCCTGTTAGCGGATTGTCTCCATAACTGCAGACGACCGTGGTCGCCAGCCCGGCGTCAATGGCCATGGCAGCATACTGCACCATAGTGGGGACTGTCGCACCCGCTAGATCGATTACTGCCATCAGCTTGTTCGTGATTCCGAGGGACTGGCATACCTTTCCCGAGAAGAGCAAACTAAAACCGGAAGTCGGGTACTTAACAAGGACGCCGTCCACGTCATCGCGTGTCAACCCGGCGTCGGCCAGCGCTGCTTTGATTGCCAGGACGTTGAAGCCTATCGGGCTGATGCCGGGCACCTTCCCCACCTTCGTCTGCCCCACGCCCACAATGGCATATTTGTCCTTTAAGGAGCCCATCGCTACTTCCTTATCTTCCTTTCCAAATCGGCTTCCTCTTTTCCGCAAACGCCGTGCGGCCCTCGACCGAATCATCGGTTTGCTGCAAGAGGCTGCCGAGAAACCCTTCGAGCTTGATGCCGTCGCTTAGCGCCAGGTCATAACCCTTTACGGCCGCCTCTTTGATCGCCCGTACAGCGAGAGGCGGGCAATCGAGTAGCCGCCGGGCGTAGTCAAGGGCAGTGGGCATGAGATCCTCAATGGACACAACTTTATTTACCATGCCCAGACGATAGGCTTCCTGAGCGTTAATCCGGTCGCCCATAAGGAGGAATTCCATGGCGAGGGGATATGGCAACTGACGAATCGCCCTCTGGGTGCCACCGTTGCCCGGCAAGATGCCGCGCTTCACCTCCGAGAGACCGAAGGTGGCGTGCTCGGCGACGATGCGGATGTCGCAGGCAAACAGCAAAGTAAGACCGCCACCCAGACAATAGCCGTTAACCGCCGCGATTATCGGCTTGAACACTTCGAGACCGTTGTTCAGGAGGGGTGGGCGAGAACGGCCAAAGTAAGCCTCGGACGGGCTCATGCGACCGAAATTTGTCTTGAGGTCAGCGCCAGAGGAGAAAGCACGATCCCCGGCGCCGGTTATGATTGCCACCCACATGTCCGGGTCGTCGCGGAAGTCGATCCAGGCGTCTGACAACTGTTGGTACATCTCGGGGTCCATAGCGTTCATGGCTTCCGGCCGATTCATAGTGAGCAAAGCGAGGTGGTCTTTCTTCACATAGTCCAGACCCAAGGTTTCCCCCCTCTTCCCATGCTTGTTACTGCTTGTTTGCGATAGCACCGGGCCAACTAGTCTCACTTCTATCCGCGCAACAGATTACGCGCGATGATGAACCGTTGAATCTCCGAGGGACCCTCGCCGATGCGCATGACGCGTGCCTCCCGGTACCATCTCTCCAATATCAGGTCTTTCGTTAGGCCCAGACCACCATGGATTTGGATGGCTCTGTCCACAACTCGGCCAATCATTTCTGTTGCATACACTTTGGCGATCGCCGCCTCGTGGCGAACGTCTTCACCCTTCTCGGCCTTGAAAGCGGCATCCCAAGTCAACCACCGTGCCGCACGAATCTCAATGTCAGAATCGGCTAGCATCCATTGGACAGCCTGCCGGTTAGAAATGGGCTGACCAAAGGTCACACTCTGCTTTGAATAGTCTATAGACATCCTCAGAGACCGCTCGGCCATGCCAAGAGGGCGCGCCGCATAGGTGATTCGACCGAACATAAGGTGCTTTTGAGCAAGCGAGAACCCCCGCCCGATGTCGCCAACCCGATTGGCATCGGGTACTACACAATTGTCAAACAATAGTTCGGCAGGATGTAGGGGCCTGATCGTTTGGACCGACCTGGTGACCCTGAAGCCGGCAGTGCCTTTGTCAACCAAAAAGCAGGTGACTCCCTGTCGTCCGACCGTTCCGGGCACACGGGCAAACACTAGTACGGCGTCCGCCTTGTCACCACGCGTGATGAATATTTTGGAGC
>JAUSEJ010000968.1 GCA_030650265.1 Dehalococcoidia bacterium
ACAAGGTCCCTGATACCTTGACAAGGATCCATACTTACTCTATTCTTTATGAAGTGATCAGTTCGCCAGGCAAAGGACTGGCTTTGGGAAGGAAGAAGGATTCGATGGATAGCGATTTCAGCGTCAATATTCGCGAGATTATACGGAATATCGACTCGGCTGAGGTCCTCACCATATATTTCCCGATCATTAGAAGGACTCTGCTAATAGATACCCGTGGCGACTCCGGCGAAGGTCCTCTAGTGAGGGTGGTGCCTATGGTTAACTCGGTGGAGGAACGGTTTCGCAGCCTGAAGAAGCTAAGGCCGCAATTCCCGAGGCCGGAGAGCATTACTTTGGTGCCCTGGCCCAAGTATATCCGCAGTATGGAAAGCCTCGGTATATGGGAGAAGATCATTGGCAGGCTCGCCCGCATGGGCTATCCGCGCGCCATTGAGGACAGCCAGCGAGCCCTCAAGGAACTCATGGAATACGAGAGAATCGAGCACAGGGCGGCGGTCACGGGTGAAGGGTATCAGGCTCTTTGGGAAAGGAGACGCTGACGCCTATCCGGCTAGCTCATCCCTAGCGACCAACTTGCGTATAGAGCATTGTGCACGAGACGGCCGCAACCACTATCACCAGCAGAATAAGTACGGTCCACAGACTTATCGGCCGGCGCTGGCGGAAGTCGAGGGACCGTAGCAGGCGCTGCTGCCAGGTTTCATGCTTCCGACGTCGTCTTCGTCTTACCACTCTAGTTGCCTCTTCAGCCAACCATTCCCCCTGATAAGTTTCCTCAATAATACACCTTCTATACATGATGTCAAGCCATTGCGATTCCGCTCGTTTGTTGCTATTATACACAGTGGTAAACTCATGTAAGCACCCGGACTCAAAGGAAGAAGCACAGTGAAAGCCGACAGCAATCTGTCCCGTCGCGAGTTCCTCCATAAGGCGGCACAATTAGGCATTACGGCTAGCGCTCTGATGCTCGGAACAGCCTGCGCCAGCCCCCAGTCCGATGTGTCGCTTCCAGCCGTTACCGACCCTACGCCAGTTCTTTCACCCGTTCTGTCGCCAACGCCCAGCCCGAATTCGTCACCGAGTGTTGCGATCAAGGCAGCCGACCTCGTTGTAGCGAGGGGCAACAGCCCCCAGGCGATTACCGAGGCGGCTATTGAAGCTTTGGGTGGCATAACCCGCTTTGTGAAAAGGGGGGACGTGGTGGTTGTCAAGCCAAATATCTGTGCCTCACGCAAGCCCGAGTACGCCGCCACCACGAATCCCGAGGTCATCGAAACTATCGTGAGATTATGTCTTGGCGCCGGTGCCAAGACCGTCCTGGTCTTTGACGGACCCTTCGATGGCATCAATACCGCCTACGACCAAACTGGCATAGCGGCCGCCGCCCAAAGAGCCGGCGTTCAAATTCAGAAGATGTCGTCTCTCAAGTACAAGAAGGTGAACGTGCCGGACGGGAGGGCGCTCAAATCGGTGCAGGTGTACGACGACATGCTCACCGCCAATGTGATCATCAACGTCCCTATTGCCAAGAACCATGAACTGGCCACCCTGACACTGGGCATGAAGAACATGATGGGAGTGGTTCTAGACCGGCAATCCTTCCACGGCGCTCTCGGCCAGAAGGTCGCCGACCTCAACACGATCGTCCGCGCTCATCTGACAATTGTCGACGCCGTCCGTATTCTAACCGCCAACGGGCCTACCGGCGGCAATCTAAGAGACGTCAAACAACTCAACACAGTCATCGCCAGCGCTGACATCGTGGCGGCCGATTCTTTCGCCACCACTCTCTTCGGAAAGAAAGGCGCCGACATCGACTACATCCGCCGGGCCGCTGAGATGGGCCTGGGCGAGATCGATCTCAAGAAGCTCAATATTCGAGAAATCAGTGTCTAAGTGCGTGTCGGGTAGGCACGAAAATTCCTCGCCCATAGCCCGAAGGCCTGATGATCAATCATCAGGCTCATAGCTCAAGCGTGCTAAAGCAGGCTAGAGAACGGGCTGGCCGGACCCCCAAGCACGTTTCAGCGCGTCCTTCTTGGTAGGACTCTCAGCCTATGGCTTAAACCTAAGGCAGTTGTGCAACACGCCTCCGCCTGCCAGGGACTGCCCCCACAACAAGCCGGGTCTCGACGACCAACGCTGGCTCGGATGCCACCAATAGCTTACGCTGAATCTGCTATTTCGGAGCGCCCCGTCAAATCAAATTATAATGTTACCGATGGGGCTATGCTAATTGATGACAAAATGACATTGGATGAGCGACGTAAGTATCTATTGAGGATGAAGCGGCGGTATGATGCCGCTGGTCGGATAGAACGGGGCGTACTGTTGAGCGAGATGGAACACGTGTGCTATAATAGAGACGAAGGGTTGAAAATTCTTGTTTGGTGCAGCAATAACCCATAGTATTTGGCGCTTGTCTTTAAGGTGTAAATGGGAGGGTTAAATAGGAAGAGGAAAAGTGGCACAGTCGCGAGGCGCAGTTCGTAGAGTACCGGACTGCAATC
>JAUSEJ010000983.1 GCA_030650265.1 Dehalococcoidia bacterium
CTCAACCAGATCGGCAGTCTCACCGAGACCCTCGAGGCAATGCGTATGGCAATGCGCGCTGGCTGGACGGCGATAGTGTCGCACCGATCGGGGGAGACCGAGGACAGCACAATAGCGGATCTGGCAGTCGCCACCAACGCCGGCCAAATCAAGACAGGGGCGCCAGCTCGCTCGGATCGGGTGGCCAAGTACAACCAGTTGCTGCGCATCGAGGAAGACCTTGCCGGCGCGGCCCAGTTTGCCGGCAAGAACGCTTTCTACCACCTGTCATCCTTCCGCAGGCAAAACGCCTAACGGATCAATGACGGGAAGAATGGCAAGTGGCAATGGGAATCGACCTGACTTAGGGTCAATAAAAACTGATTGGAGGGTTAGACAATGGCGGTACGCATAGGAATCAACGGTTTTGGCCGCATCGGGCGGCAGGTTACCAAGGCGATGCACGAGCGCTATCCCAATGACCTCGTGGTAGTAGCGGTCAACGATCTGACCGACACCAAGACGCTCGCCCATCTTCTGAAGTATGACAGCATCTATGGCATCTTTGACGCGCAGATCGCGGCGGAGGGGGATACTATCTCGATCGACGGCAAACCGATCAAGATAACGAGCCAGCGCGAGCCGAGCGCCATTCCCTGGGGTGATTTTGGCGTCGACATCGTCGTCGAATCAACCGGCATATTTGAGGAAGCTTCGAAGGCGGCCGGGCATTTGCAGCGCGGCGCCAAGAAGGTTATCATCTCCGCTCCGGCGAAGGGTGAGGACCTCACCGTCGTCCTTGGAGTCAACGACAGCAAGTACGACCCGGCCAAACACCATATCATCTCCAACGCCTCCTGCACGACCAACTGTCTCGCACCGACCGTAAAGGTGCTAAACGATGCCTACGGGGTGGAAAAGTGTTTGATGAGTACCATCCACTCCTACACGAACGACCAGAAGATCCTCGATATGGTGCATAAGGATCTCAGACGGGCGCGGGCTGCCGGCTTGAGCATCATACCTACGACCACCGGCGCCGCCAAGGCGGTGTCTCTGGTCATACCTGAACTTCAGGGGAAAATCAACGGGATGGCCTATCGGGTGCCTACCGCCACGGTTTCAGTCGTCGACCTGACCGCTATCCTTGGACGGAATGTGACCGCCGAGGAGATCAATGCAGCCTACAAAGCGGCCGCCGCGGGCGCCATGAAGGGCATTCTCGACTACACAGAACTGCCGCTGGTCAGCATTGATTTCAAAGGCAACTCCAATAGCAGCACCGTTGATGCTCTGAGCACGATGTCTATCGGTGGCAACATGGTGAAAGTCGTCGCCTGGTACGACAACGAGTGGGCTTATAGCTGCCGGGTGGCGGATCTGGCGAAGATGATCATCGACAAGGGGCTCTAGCGGAAGGGTAGAGACGAAGCAAAACCTGTTCGGGCAAAGAATTTGCGAGCCAAATGATCCGGGCGTCGTAGATATTACCAGGTCGACTCGTCCCAATCAGAGGGACGAGTCGACTTATTGAACAGACCGTACTTCCGACTTGAGATCAGTGCGGATTATTCAGCGGATGATCCGAGCGCGGTTGACACCCGGAGTAGTTGCGTGAGGTGATCATCAGATGCAGACGGACCATGCGCACGACCAGGCAATAGATGAACTGGTGCAGGCTTTGCTTTCCTTGGATAACATTGAGGTGAAGAGGCTTCTGCAGAAAGACACCGGTTTTTCAGAGCTCCGTCATCGCATAGAGATACTGATAGTGCCGGCGCTCGAACGAGTTGGGCTGAAGTGGGAGCGGGGGGAAGCCGCACTGTCACAAGTCTATCTTAGCGGTCGCATCTGCGAGGAGCAGATGGATACCCTGTTCCCTCAGAACTCGAGCGACCGTCTGATGGATCATCCACGTTTGGCCATCGCCGTCCTCGAAGATTTTCATCTTCTGGGAAAACGAATGGTCTATTCCACTTTGCGCGCCGCCGGTCTGGTTGTCAAGGTTGCGGTCGGTGGTGCACCTTTCCGTTTGGACGCTGACCTCTGGCAGGAAGTGGGCGCCGACGCCATGGGCTACAACGCCTCAGACGTCATTGCGATTGTGCGACAGTTAAAGGAGAGCACCCGATGTCCCCAATGACCTCCCTGCAGCGCGTCTTGACTACACTCGGACACCAGGAACCGGACCGGGTGCCCTTCTTGCTCTTAGCAACCATGCATGGCGCCAGGGAATTGGGGCTTTCGATTGAGGAATATTTCGGTCGTGCTGAGAACCTGGTTGAAGGGCAGCGACGCATGCGCTTGAAATATCAGCATGACTGCCTGAGCAATTTCTTTTATGCCTCATTGGAGATGGAAGCCTGGGGAGGCGAAACGGTTTTTCGGGAAGATGGCCCGCCTAATTCGGGCAGGCCCATCATTTCCCGATTCGCTGATATTCTGGAATTAGCGCCTCCTCGCATTCAAGATTCGCCCGGTCTGCTCAAAGTGCTGGAAGCAACCCGACAACTTAAATCGCTGGCCGGCGATGAGGTACCAGTCATCGGCGTCGCTATTTCGCCCCTTTCGCTGCCGATGATGCAAATGGGATTTGAGAAATACCTTGATTTGATGCACGACCGCTTTGATCTTTTTGAGCGCCTGATGCAGATCAATCAGGCTTTCTGTGTGGAATGGGCCAACGCCCAGCTTGCGGCCGGGGCCACGGCGATCTGCTATTTTGACCCGGTCTCTTCCCCGACGATTATTCCCAAAGAACTGTATCTCAAGACCGGGTTCCCCATTGCCCGGCAAACCCTGGCGCAGATTCATGGACCGGCGATTATCCACCTTGCTTCCGGACGAGCAATGCCTATTCTGGACGAACTGGCTCAAACTGGCACGGTTGCGGTTGGCGTCAGTGCGCTGGAAGACCTGGCCGAACTCAAAGAGGTTTGTCGGGGCAAGGTATCTCTGCTTGGTAACCTGAATGGGGTTGAGATGCGCCGCTGGACTACAGAGCAGACGGAGCGGGTGGTGAAAGAGGCCATCGCCAAAGCAGGGCCGGGTGGCGGCTACATATTGTCGGACAATCATGGCGAAATCCCCTGGCAGGTACCCGATGAAGTTCTCACGACGATATCCGAAAGCGTCCGGCGTTGGGGCGTTTATCCATTGCGTTGGGTCACCGAAGATGGCGGATGAACTCCGTTTGACAGTATGCCAACACTTTCAGCCCGAAATGGTCGCTTTGGCTGGTGAACCGGAATTCGCAGGTGTCCGGTCGTCCACCTTTCCTTCTTTATGTGAACACCCCCAAGAAGACCGCAGCAAATGGCAACAGAA